>JBCBYE010000745.1:0-2142 GCA_039816075.1 Pseudomonadota bacterium
CCCGGATCAGGTCCGGGGCGCCGGTCGCGGGTCGGCGAGCGGCATCCGCAACACGACGCCTGCGCCTTTCGGCGCGACGTGCGGCGCGACCTGCGGCGCGAAGGCGCGTCGTCGAAAGGGTCAAGGCGCGCAAGCGCCCTTCGCGCGCAGCGACCGCGCCAAGCACGGCTCGGCCTTGAGGTCCCGCCGGATTTGGCGGGATCGCCGGACGTCGACCCGCCGCACGCTCGGCGAAGGCGCCCTCCGGGCCGCCTCGGCACATGGCGTTCCAGGACCCCGACAAGCTCGCCCCCCGAAGCGGACGCCCCGCCCTTGCCGCAAGCGCTCGGCCGCCCCCCGGCGCCCCGGCCGCCGCCCGCCGCGGGCGCCGCGCGCCCCACGGGCGCGACGCCCGATGCGGCGGCCCGGCCGATGCCGGGCTCAGCGCAGGCCCAGCTTGGCCAGCAGCCGATCCCGCCGCGACAGCCACCAGCCCATTTCCGGCGGCCACATCCCGCGCGCCTCGTCCGCGCCCAGCGTCGCCGCCGCATGCAGCGGCCAGTTCGGGTCGTCCAGCAGTTCGCGCGCCAGCGCCACCAGATCCGCGCGCCCCTCGGCCACGACCGCCTCCGCCGCCGCCGGGTCCCACAGAAATCCCACCGCCATCGTCGGCACGCCCGCCTCGCGGATCGCCGCGGCGAACGGCGTCTGAAACCCCTGCTCGATCTTCATGCGCCGCGGCCGGTCCCGCCCGCCGATGCCGCCGGAGGAGACGTCGATCATGTCCACCCCCTCCGCCTGCAACGCGCGCGCCGTGCGCATGGTCTCCTCCGGCTCGATCCCGCCGTCGATCCAGTCCGTGGCCGAGAGGCGAAACATCAGCGGCGTCGCGTCCGGCACGGCGCTGCGGATCGCCCGCGCCGTCTCGACGGCGAAGCGGCGGCGGTTCTCTTCGGATCCGCCCCAACGGTCCCTGCGCGCATTGGCCAGGGGCGACAGGAACTGGTGCTGGAGGAAACCGTGGGCGGCATAGACCTCCAGCACCCGGAACCCCGCCGCCACCGCCCGCGCGGCGGCCGCGGCGAAGGCGGCGAGGGTCGCGGCGATGTCCGCCTCCGTCATCTCCCGCGGCGTCGGCCAGCCGTCGGCATAGGGCCGCGCAGAGGGGGCGAGCGTCGGCCAGGGCGCCTCGCCGCGCGCGGCGACGTCCTCGGCATCCACCGGCGTTTCGCCGTGCCAGGGCCGTCGCTCCGACGCCTTGCGCCCGGCATGGCCGAGCTGGAGGCCGGGCACGGCGCCCTCCGCCTCCACAAACGCCGCGACCGGCGCCAGCGCTTCGGCCTGCGCGTCCTCCCACAGGCCCAGATCGCCATGGGTGCGCCGCCCTGCCGCGGTCACCGCCGTGGCCTCGGCGAAGACCAGGCCGGCGCCGCCCAGCGCGAAGCGGCCCAGATGCACCAGATGCCAGGCGTTCGCGCGCCCCTCCACGGCGCGATACTGGGACATGGGCGAGACGACGACGCGGTTGCGCAGGCGCGCCCCGCGCAGGGCGAAGGGGTCGAACAGCGCGCTCATTCGCCCTTGCCGGCGACGCCTTGCAGGACCAGCAGCAGGACCACCGCGCCGACGAAGGCGATGCCGATGGAGGGCAGGTTCAGCCCGTCGGGCCCGCCGCCCAGCCCCACCTGCCCGGCGAGCCAACCGCCGACGACGCCGCCGCCGATGCCCACGGCGGTGGTGACGAGCAGGCCGCCGGGCTGGCGGCCGGGCAGCACGAGCTTGGCGAGGGCGCCGGCGACCAGGCCGACGATGATCCAGGCGATCCAGGACATGGGGCGCTCCGATGAGGTTTTCCGCGGCGGGAGAGGGCCGTGCGACGGCCTCCGCGTCAAGGATTTCTCCGACGCCTCGCCTTCCCCCTGGCGCAGCCGACGGGGCCGCGACGCCGGGCGCAGCCGTCAGGGCCGCGACGCCGGGCGCCCATCGCGGCATGAAGCACGGGGCCCGCCGCAAGCCCCGTTTCCGCCGAGCACCGCCCTCAGGTACGAAGGCGAGTCGCCGCCCGGCGTTCAACGCCAAGTCTGGCGGCGCCTCAAGGCCGAGCGCTCCTTCGGAGCGTCGCTGCGCCTTCGGCTGGCGAGCCTTGACCCTTTCGACGACTCG
>JBCBYE010000839.1:0-1673 GCA_039816075.1 Pseudomonadota bacterium
CCAGCCCCTGACGGACGGCGGACGCGGCGGCGTAGGTGGTCGCCGCCCCGCCGGGCCGCGTCGCGGCGCCCACGGCCGTCAGCACCTCGGCCCGCCACATGGACGGATTGCGGGCGGGCGCGAAGCCGTCCAGCAGCCATTGGTCCGCCATCGGCGCCTCCGCCGCGCGCCGCGCCTCGCCGACGGCGACCGTCAGCGAGAGGCCCGGCAGCGTGGCGCGCACGTCGCCGTCGCGCCCCTCGCCCGCCGCCCGCCAGGCGCCGATCAGCGCGGCGGCGTCCGTCCCCAGCGCGGGCCAGGGGCGCAGCGCCCGGGCCATGTCGTCGGCGCGGAGCGGATGCAGCTCCACGCTCCAGAACCGCAGGGCGGCCCCCGCGGCGCGCGCGGCCCGCCACAGCGTCAGCAGGTTCAGCCCGGCGCCGAAGCCCAGTTCGCAGACCTGAAAGGTCTCGCCCGCCTGCATCCGCGCCCGCATCCCCGCCGCCGCGCCCGGCGCGGAGACATGGACGAAGCGCGCCTCCGCCTCGCCATCCTCCAGCGACCAGTAGGGATCGCCGTAGACGGGCGAGACCGGCACGTCGCCGCGCCATTCCGGCGCGGCTTGCGACGCGTCGATCGCTCTGATCCCCTCGGGCTCCGTCATGGGTGGAGATATCGCCGGAGGGGCCGGGGCGTGGCAAGCGAGGACGTGCTGGTGATCGGCGGCGGGGCCTTCGGCCTGTGGACCGCGCGAGCCTGCGCGGCGCGCGGCCTGCGGGTCGCCGTGGCGGATGCGGGGCGCGTGGGCGGGCTCGACGGCGCCTCCGCCACGCCCATCGGCGCGCTGGCGCCGCATCTCGCCGCGCCCTGGACGCCGATGAAGGCGTTGCAGCTGCGCGCCCTGCTGGAGATGCCCGCACGTCTCGGCGCATTGCAGGCGGAAACCGGGATCCCCTGCGGCTACGCCCGGCTGGGTCGCCTGCAGCCCCTGGACGATCTCGCCGCGCGGGAGCGGGCGGAGGCGCGCGCCGCCGACGCCGGCGCCGCCTGGGGCGGGGCCGCGCGCATGCGGGTCCTCGACCCTGCCGGCGGCGGCTGGCTGTCGACGCCCCGCTTCGGCGCGCTGCACGACGATCTGTCGGCGCGGCTCGACGCCCGCGCGACGCTCGGCGCCCTGCGCGACGGCCTCCTGCGCGCGGGGGGCGAGGCGTTGGACGGCTGGCGCCTGAACCGCGTGGAGCCGGACGGCTCGGCGCGCTTTGACCAGGGCCTCCGCCGGGCGCCCTGCGTGGTGCTGGCGGCGGGCTGGCAGGCGGTGCAGGGCCTGCCCGACGCGCCTTTGCCGGCGCTGGAGCCCGAGCATGGGCAGGCCGCGCGCCTGGCGCTCTCGGCCCCGGCCGACGCGCCGTTGATCGGCGCGCCGGGCCTTTGGATCGTGCCCCAGGCCGACGGGACGGTCGCGGTCGGCGCAACGTCCGAACGGGGACGGCGGGACCTGGACGTCGATGCGGCGCTGGACGACGTCCTCGCGCGCGCCGCCGCCCGGGTCCCCGCCCTGGCCGACGCGCCGGTGCTGGAGCGCTGGGCCGGCCTGCGGCCGCGACTCGCCACGCGCAAGCCGCTGATCGGGCCGGTTACCGGGCGGCCGGGCCTGTGGCTCGCCGCGGGCGGCTTCAAGATCGGCCTTGCCCTGG
>JBCBYE010000248.1:0-6397 GCA_039816075.1 Pseudomonadota bacterium
CGGCGTGGCGCGCGGCGAGACGTCGCGCTAGGCTTCGATTTCTGAAGTCGCGCCCCTTCGGCGCCGGAGACGCCCCATGTCCGCTCCCGCTCCCGCCCGGGCCTCGGCCCCGCTGATCACCCCGATCCTGGTCGCCGGCGCCGCGGTGCTGATCATCAGCTTCGGCGCCCGCGCGGCCGGCGGCGTGTTCCAGATCCCGGTCGCCGAAACCTTCGGCTGGATGCGCACGGAATATTCCATCGCGCTGGCGATCTCGAATCTCGCCTGGGGCCTGGGCGCGCCGCTGTTCGGCGCCATCGCCGAACGCTATGGCGAGCGGCTGGCCATGGCGCTGGGCACGGCGTGCTATGCCGGGGGGCTGGCGCTGTCGGGGCTCGCGACCTCGCCCGAGGCGCACCAGGTTCTGAATTTCTGGATCGGCATGGGCGCGGCGGGCACCGGTTTCGGCGTGGTGCTGGCGGTGGTCGGGCGCGCGGCGTCGGACGAGAACCGGTCGATGGCGCTGGCGATCGTCAGCGCGCTGGGCAGCGTGGGACAGATCACCTTCCCGCCCGCGACCGAGGCGCTGGTGGCGGCCTATGGCTGGCAGGCGGCGTTCTACATCCTGGCGGCGGTCACGCTGCTGATGCTGACGATGCTGCCGGTGTTCCCGTCGGGCCGGACCGCGGCGGCCAAGGCGGCCGTGGGCGAAACGCTGGGCAAGGTCGCCGGACGGGCGTTTCGCGACCCGTCCTATTCGCTGATCTTCCTGGGCTTTTTCAGCTGCGGCTACCAGATCGGGTTCATGACCTCGCATCTGCCGGCCTTCGTGACCGAGGCCTGCGCGGCGATCGACCCGTCGGGGGTGCTGGCCTCGCTGGGCATCTCCACGACCTCGGCCCTGGGCGCCTGGGCCATCGGCATCATCGGGCTGATGAACATCGTGGGCACGCTGACGGTGGGCAAGCTGGGCAACATGTTCCCCAAGAAGTACCTGCTGAGCGCGATCTACATGGGCCGCGTGATCGTGTGCAGCGCCTTCATCCTGATCCCGATGACGCCGTTCACGGTGATCGTGTTCGCGGCGTGCATGGGCGCGCTGTGGCTGGCCTCGGTGCCGCTGACGGCGGGGCTGGTCGGCTACATCTACGGCCTGCGCTACATGGGCACGCTCTACGGCATCATCTTTCTGAGCCACCAGATCGGCGCCTTCATCGGCATCTGGCTGGGCGGGGCGCTGTTCGACCGCTACGGCAGCTACGACCTGGTGTGGTGGGTCGGCATCGGCGTGGGCCTGTTCAGCGCCATCGTGCATCTGCCGATCCGCGAGACGCCGCTGGATGAGCGGCGGGGACCGGCGGCGCCCCCGGGCGCCGCGGCCGCCTAGTCTTTTTTTAACGCGCGGCGGCCCGGGCTGTTCTTCGCGGGCGGCGGCCGGGGCTTTTCTTCGCGGGCGGCGGCCGGGTCATTTCTTCGCGGGCGGAGGCCCGGGGATTTCGGGCGGCGCGGCGCCGCGAGGGCGGAGGCAGGCCCGATCGCATCCCCGATCCCGGCGCGCGGCCCGCCCGCCCTCCCCCGGCGCACCGGGATCGGGGATGCGATCGGGGACGCGATCGGGGATGCGAACGGGATTGCGATCGGGGCGGCGGCGGTCGCGCGGGTCCGGTCAGGCGAGCCAGAGGGTCTGGGCGCCGAGGTCTTCGGCGGCGACGCCGTCGAAGCGCAGGCGGTCGCCGGCGTCCAGCCGCAGCACGGCGCCGGACCGGCCGTCGCGCAGGTCGAGTTCATGGGCGCCGTCGACGTCCTGGCCGAGGAGGCGCAGGCGATCCTCGTCCGGGTCGAAATCCAGCAGGCGGTCGCGGCCGTCGCCGGCGGCGTGCACGAAGACGTCGGGGCCGGCGCCGCCGGAGAGCCGGTCGCGGCCGGGGCCGCCCTCGATCCGATCCTGCCCCGCGCGGCCGCGCAGGACGTCGGCGCCGGGTCCGCCCATGAGGCGGTTGCCGGTCTCGTCGCCCTGCAGAACGTCGGCGCGGACCGTGCCGCGCAGCTCTTCGACATCGCTCAGCCGGTCCAGATCGCCGAAGCCGTCGCGGGCGCGGCCGGCGGCGAGGTCGGCGCGGATGCCGGCGCGGCCGCCCTGCGCGGCGTCGAGGGAATAGTCGGCGCGGTCGATGCCGCCGCCGCCCTCGATCCGGTCGCGGCCGGCGAGGCCCTGCCAGAGTTCGAACGCCCCGACGCCGCCGCGCAGGACGTCGGCGCGGGAGGTGCCGGCGACCGCCTCGATCCCGCCGAGGCGGTCGCGGTCGCCGTGGCTGTCGCGCGCCCAGCCGGCGGCGAGGTCCACCTCCACCCCGCGCCGGCCGGTTTCGGCCAGGAAGCGCAGGACGTCGAAGCCCGAGCCGCCGAAGATGGCGTCGTCGCCGGCGCCGCCCGTGAACCCCTCCCACGCGCGCGAGGCGCCGCCGATCAGCCGGTCGTCGAAGCCCGAGCCGGTCACGGCCACCACGCCCACGAGGACGTCGCGGGTCAGCGCGCCCTCGGCCCGTCCGGCGGCGAGATCGACGCGCACGCCGGCGGCCATGCCGGCATAGGAGACGGAGGCGTCGCCGTGCAGCGACACCATCACGTCCACGCCCTCGCCCGGCAGGAAGGCCGCGCCGCGGCCGTCGGCGGAGAGGCGGTCGTCGCCCGCGCCGCCGTCGAGCACGTCGCCGGCGCCGCGGCCGCCGAAGAGGGCGTCGTTCCCGGCGCCGCCGGTCAGCCGGTCGCGCCCGGCGCCGCCGAGCAGCGAATCGCTCCCCGTCCCGCCGAAGAGCCGGTCGTCGCCGGCGCCGCCGTCGAGCCGATCGGCCCCGGCGCGCGCGCGCAGCAGGTCGTCGCGCGGTCCGGCGCGGAGCAGGTCCGCGAGACGGCTGCCGATCAGTCGGGGCATGGGCGGCCTTTTCCTCAAATCGCTGGCGATCCGGCTACGACGAGAGCGGTTAACGGGAGGTTTCCTCCCGCCGCCGGGCGCCGTCCGGGGGCGGGAGGCCGCGCTCGTCGCGGCGGCGGCCCGAGGGGGCTCGACGCCCCCGAGGGGCGCGTCCGGGCGCCGGCGGGGGAGGCGCGGCGCCGGCCCCCTTGCGTCAGGCGCGGACGCTGCGTATATCCGCCTCAGACATAGCGGCGATCCCGCTGGGCCGACGGCCCGGAGGGTCGACCGGACCGAAAGGGCGGGCCGCTGGGTCCGCCCTTCGTCTTTGCCGGGGCGGGTCCGGCCCCCGCCGAAATCGAAAGGACGCCCCGTGGCCGATCTCGTGGCCAAGGCCCCCATGGACCGGCGGCTCGCCGACATCGTGCGCCCCACGGCCGAAGGCATGGGCTACGACCTCGTGCGCCTGCGCTTTCTGGGCGGCGGGCAGTCCATGACCGTGCAGGTGATGGCCGAGCGCCGTCGCGACGGCGGCATGGAGGTGGAGGATTGCGCGGATCTCAGCCGCGCGCTCTCGGCCGTGCTGGACGTGGAGGACCCGATCGAGGGGAATTACACGCTGGAAGTGTCGAGCCCCGGCATCGACCGCCCCCTGACCCGGTTCAAGGATTTCGACCGGTTCGAGGGCTGGGAGGCCAAGCTGGAGACCGAAGAACTGATCGACGGGCGCAAGCGCTTCAAGGGCATCCTGGCGGGCGTCGACGAGGACGAGGGCGAGGTCCTGATCGACATCGCCGAGGGCACGGTGGGCCTGAAATTCGAGTGGCTGTCCGAGGCCAAGCTGATCCTGACGGACGAGCTGGTGGCCGAGAGCCTGCGCGCGCGCAAGGCGGCGGGCCTGGCCGAGGACATCGACGAAACGGAATTCGACGAGATTCAAGAAGACGCCGAAGACGGCGAGGAGGACGACGATGGTCAGCGCCAACAGGCTTGAGCTGCTGCAGATCGCCGACGCGGTCGCGCGCGAGAAGCTGATCGACCGCGAGCTGGTGGTCGAGGCCATGGAGGACAGCCTGGCCAAGGCCGCGCGGTCCCGCTACGGCGCGGAATACGACATCCGCGCGGTGATCGACCGCAAGTCGGGCGAGCTGTTCATGAGCCGCGCCCGCGAGGTGGTCGAGGAGATCGAGAACCACTTCACCGAGATCCTGGTGGAGGAGGCGCGCGCCATGAACCCCGAGGCGGAGGTGGGGGATTTCATCTCCGAACCCCTGCCGAGCATGGAGTTCGGCCGCATCGCCGCGCAGACCGCCAAGCAGGTGATCGTGCAGCGCGTGCGCGAGGCGGAGCGGGAGCGTCAGTTCGACGAGTACAAGGACCGCATCGGCGAGATCATCAACGGCGTCGTCAAGCGCGTGGAATACGGCCATGTGGTCGTGGATCTGGGCCGCGGCGAGGGCGTGATCCGGCGCGATCAGCTGATCCCGCGCGAGATGTACCGCAACGGCGACCGCATCCGCGCCTTCATCCGCGACGTGCGGTCGGAGGTGCGGGGGCCGCAGATCTTTCTGAGCCGCACGGCGCCGGAATTCATGGCCGAGCTGTTCAAGATGGAAGTGCCGGAGATCTACGACGGCGTGATCGAGGTGAAGGCGGTGGCGCGCGATCCCGGCTCGCGCGCGAAGATCGGCGTGATTTCGTATGACGGCGGCATCGACCCCGTGGGCGCCTGCGTCGGCATGCGCGGATCGCGCGTGCAGGCCGTGGTCAGCGAGCTGTCGGGCGAGAAGATCGACATCATCCCGTGGAACGAGGATGCGGCGACCTTCATCGTCAACGCGCTGCAGCCGGCCGAGGTGGCCAAGGTGGTCATGGACGAGGATGCGCGGCGCATCGAGGTGGTGGTGCCGGACGAGCAGCTGAGCCTGGCCATCGGGCGGCGCGGCCAGAACGTGCGGCTGGCCAGCCAGCTGACCGGCTGGGACATCGACATCCTGACCGAGGAGGAGGAATCGGCGCGCCGCCAGGCGGAGTTCGCCGAGCGCACAAAGATGTTCATGGAGGCCATGGACATCGACGAGTTCTTCGCCCAGCTGCTGGTGTCCGAGGGGTTCAGCAACCTCGAAGAGGTCGCCTATGTGGAGCTGGACGAGCTGACCGGCCTCGACGGCGTCGACGAGGAGACGGCCGAGGAGCTGCAGGCCCGCGCCAAGGACTGCCTGGAGGCGCTGAACGCGGAGGCCGTGGCCAAGGCGCGCGAGATGGGCCTGGCCGACGACCTGGCCGAGTTCGAGGGGCTGAGCCCGCAGATGCTGCTGGCGCTGGCCGAGGACGGGGTGCTGAGCCTGGAGGATTTCGCCACCTGCGCGGACTGGGAGCTGGCCGGCGGCTGGACCGTGGTCGACGGCAAGCGGCACAAGGACGACGGCAGCCTGGAGCCCTTCGACGTGAGCCCGGAGGAGGCCAAGCAGATGGTGCTGCGCGCCCGCCTGAGCCTGGGCTGGATCACCCAGGAGGACATCGCCGCCATGGAGGCCGCCGAGGCCGAGGGCGAGGGCGAGGCCGAAGAGGAGACGGTCGGGGCCTGAGCCTCGGCCGGTTTGGCCAGCGATGCCCCGGGGCGGCGCGCGCAAGGAGAGGGACGGGCCCGAGCGCCGCTGCATCGTCGGCGGCGAGAGCGGGCCGACGGCGCCCCTGATCCGTTTCGTCCTGGGGCCGGACGGCGCGCCCGTGCCGGACCTGGCGGAGCGTCTGCCGGGACGCGGCCTGTGGCTGACCGCGACGCGGGCGGCGGCGGAGACGGCGGTGAAGAAGCGCGCCTTCAGCCGCGCCGCCCGGGCCCCGGCGGAGGCGCCGGCGGACCTGCCTGACCTGCTGGAGCGGCTGCTGGCGGAGCGCGCGGTTCAGGCCGTGGCGCTGGCGCGCAAGGCGGGCCTGGCCGTGGCGGGATTCGAAAAGGTGAAGGCGCGCCTGCGCGACGGGCCGGTCGGGGCGCTGGTGGAGGCCCGCGACGGGTCGGAGCCGCAGCGCGCCAAGCTCAGGCCCCTTGCGGGCGAGGCGCCGCGGCTCGACGTGCTCACGGCGGACGAACTCGGGTTGGCATTCGGCCGCGCATCTGTGATACACGCCGCGCTGGACTCGGGGGGCGCTGCCGATCGCGCGCTGCGCGAGGCCTTGCGCCTCTCCGGCTTTCGGGTCGGACCCGACGCCGCCGGGGACGCGGCGGACGATCAGACCTTCGCTCCGGGCGATCCGGCCCGGCAGGAAGACGCCCCGCTTGAGGGCTCACGGGACATTCGGCAGGTATAGACGACACATGGACGGCAACGACAAGACCGGCGGCACGATGCGCACTCGCGGCGGGGGAGGCGGCCCCGGCGGCCCCTCGCGCGTGAAGCAGAGCTTCAGCCACGGCCGGTCCAAGTCGGTGGTGGTGGAGACCAAGCGCAAGCGCGTGGTCAAGCCCAAGGACGGCGAGGCGCCCGCCGCGGCGCCCGCGCCCGCCGA
>JBCBYE010000758.1:0-2061 GCA_039816075.1 Pseudomonadota bacterium
CTGCCCGCACCCCTCGCGAACTCAGAGCCAGCGCCATGTCCGAACCCGAAGCCGCCGCCTGCTTCGCGCCCGAGCACCTCGCGCGCTTCCTCGACGAGCGCCTCGACGAGGCCGAGTGCATCCGCATCTCGGCGCACCTGGACGAGTGCGAGGTCTGCCGCGCGACGCTGGCATCCCCGGCCCAGGCGCTGTCTGGCGCGCGGCCTGATGCCGACGCCGCGGAGTCCTGGAGCGCCCAGGGCCTCGACGCAGTCCGGGCCCGGCTCGGGGACGGGGAGGTGGTCGGCGTGCAGGAGCGGTACGCGCGCCTGGCCGAGGAGCACGGCATGCACCGTGGGTCCTTCCAGACCGTCCGCCAGGTGTGGCGCGCGGGCGACGAAGTCCTGGGCCGGCTCGAGGGCGCGGCGGACCTGCGGTCGCACCTGTACCATGTGCACCCTGCCGTGCTGGACGGCATGTTCCAGCTCGTGGGCTTCGTGTCTGCTGAAGGCCTCGGGTCGGGACCGGACGCATCCGCGGGGCCGCTGGTGCCGGCGCGCATCGAGTCGCTGCGGTTCCACAGGTCGCACGGCCGCCGCTTCGCAGTGCGCGGCGCGGCGCGGTGCGGTGCGCTGTTCGCCCTGGGGCGACTGCGGCACGCGCAGCCCGGGCGGTCGTCCGCGTCCGTGGTCATGGACTTCGATCTCTACGACGGCGACACCGGGGCGGTGATCATGCAGATCCGGGGCTTCCACTTCATGCGTTTGCGCGAGCCGCGGTCGGCGGCGGCACTGCAGGCGCGGCCGCAGCTGCCGGTCACCGGCTGGTACTCGTCGGTGTGGGTCCGCGCGGACGATGACAGGCCGGAGTCGGGGGTGGCCTTGTCGGTGAGCGAGTCGGTGCGGGCGCCCGTGGGCGTGGTGCAGCTGGGCGACGCACCCGAGCGCGGCGCGGCGGCTTGCATGGTGGCGGCATGCGAGGAGGCGGCGTGGAGCGGTGACGTGACCCACCTGCGCGACGCCGACGAGTGTCGGGCGTGGCTGCGGGACTGCGGCGGCCACGACGACGACGCGGCCGGTTCGTCGGGCGCGGGCGCCGCAGCGGGACCGGTGCTCGTGGTGCTTGCGATGACGTGCAGGGGATCCGAGACGCCGGCGATCGGCGAGGCGTCGACGCAGCTGCTGCAGGTGCTGCGGTGCGCGGCGGATGCCAAGTCGGTGCGAGTGGTGCTCGTGTCCGGGGGCTCGCAGGGACCGCACCTGCCGCCGCGCGCGGAGGACGGCGGCGCGGGCGCCGGCGCGGGCGCGGGCGAGAGCAGCACGGAGGCGGGGCTGTGGAGCCTCATGCGCACCGCCCGGCACGAGCTCACGGCGGCGGGCGCGCAGGCCGCAGGACGCCAGCTCTGGTGCATCGACGTGGACGATCTGCGCGCCGGCGACTCGAACGGTGCTCGGCGTGTGTGGGCCTGCGTGGCGCGCGAGATCGGCGCGGCGCCGTCCGCCACGGGCGGAGGTGGCCGGTCCGGGACCGACTGGGAGGTGGCCTACGAGCGCGGGGTGCGCTACGTGCGGCGCATCAGGCTCGCGGGCGCGCTGTCGGGCGCGGGACCGGCGGAGGAACCGGCCGTAGCGTGGCAGCAGGCGTCGCGCGACGCGGGCGTGCACATCATCACGGGCGGACTCGGCGGGCTCGGGGTCGTGACGGCGGAGGTCCTGGCGGAGACCGGCCGGGCGTCGGCGGTGGTGCTGGTGTCTCGGTCCGGACGTGTCAAGTGGGACGGTCAGGGCCTGGCCGAGCGCCTGGCGCGGCTCGGCGCGCAGCCGGCTGGTAGCGGCACCGGCACCGGTCGCGGGGAGGCCGGCGCAGGCAAGGTGCGAGTGGAGATCGAGTCATGCGATGTGGGCGATGAGGACGAGGTGCGCGAGCTCCTGCGCCGTGTGCGCGAGCGGCTGGGTCCGGTGCGAGGCATCTGGCATGCGGCTGGAGTCGTGGCGGACGGGTTGATCCGGTCGCGACAGGGCGCCGACGAGGTGGTGTACGTGACGACCCCGAAGGCCCTCGGAGCCTGGCACCTGCACACAC
>JBCBYE010000806.1:0-1852 GCA_039816075.1 Pseudomonadota bacterium
ACGTCGTCGCCGCCTTTCGGCGACTTGCTCGCCTGCATGATGTCGCCCACGACGCGGGAGCCTTCGCGCACCCGGCCGCCGAACAGGTCGTCGCCGCCCTGCAGGTTCGCCAGGCCGCCGTCGATGCCGGGCGGGTCGCCTTCCAGGTTGTCGATGACGCGCGCGCCGGTCAGGGTGAAGACATCGTCGCCGGCCAGCAGGACCCGCCACAGCGCCTCGTTGTCCGTCCTGTCGTCGAAGCCGTCGCTCAGCAGGAACTCCGCCGGCACGTTCGCCTGACGCACGTCGATGTCGGGCGTGCCGATCTGGTCGTTCGCGTCCAGCAGATCGCCGCGGCCGTCGGCGAGGCCGAAGCGCAGGCGCGTGACCGTGCCGCCCTGCGGGGGGAAGAAGGGGCGGTCGATGTCCAGGTCCGTTCCGTCGAGAAAGCCGAAATCGCCGCCGGCGGTCCCGTAGTCGAAGAAGGTGGGGCCGGCATCGATCCGGTTGGCGAAACCCAGCCGCAGGTCCGCGAAATCCAGATCGACGGAGAGCGTGCTGAAATCGACCTGGGCCATGGCTGCGTCCTGTGATGCCGCCGAACGTCGGGGGCGCGTCACCCTAGGATGAACGCGCCGTGCAGGCCAGCGCGCTGGCGGCGGCGTCGGCGCGGCGCTAGGCTGCGCCCATGCTGGCCAGGATCGGAGCGGTGGAAGTCTGGCGCGTCCTCGAAAGCGAGGGGCCGCTGATGCCCGTGGCGCGGTTCTTTCCCGACCTCGCGCCGCAGGACCTGGCGCGCCTGCGCCCCGGCCTGCCGCCGGGCGCCGTGGCCGACGATCCGGCGACGGGCGAGCCCTGGGTCGTGCTGCCGGTGCAGGCCTTTCTGCTGCGCACGCCGCGCGCGCTGATCCTGGTCGACGCCTGCGTCGGCAACCGCAAGACCGTCGTCCATATCCCGCAATGGAACGACCGGCGCGACGGGCGTTTCCTCGCCGGCCTCGCCGCCGCCGGCGCGCGGCCCGAGGACGTGGATGTCGTGCTGTGCACCCATCTGCACGTGGACCATGCCGGCTGGACGACGCGGCGCGTGGACGGACGCTGGGTCCCGACCTTTCCCAACGCCCGCGTGCTCGCCTCGGCCGAGGATCTCGCCCATGCCCGCGCCCAGGCCGAGGCGCAGCCCGACGCGACCGCCGGCGCCCTCTGGCGCGAGACCCTCGCGCCGCTGCTGGAGGCCGGCCGGCTGGACGCGCGGCCGCTGGCGCGCATGGCCGAGGCCGAGATCGACCCCGCCCTCCGCCTGATCCCCACGCCGGGCCACACCCCCGGCCACGTCTCGGTCCTGATCCGCGGCGAGGGGTCGGGCGGCGGCGAGGGGGCGGGCGAGGGCGCCGGCGACGCGGCGGTGACGGGCGACCTGATCCACTCCCCCCTGCAATGCGCGCTGCCGGACCTCTGCCCCGTGGTCGACGCCGATCCCGCCGCCGCCCGCGCCACCCGCGCCGCCTTCCTCGCCGAAAGCGCTCGGACCCGCCGCCTGACCTTCGCCAGCCATTTCCCCCTGCCCAGCGCCGGCCGCTTCCGCCGCGACGGCGACGCCTTCGCCTGGGAGCCGGCCTTCTAGCCCTGCGCGCCCGATCCCCGCCAGGCGTGCGCCCCCCGCCAGGCGTGCGCCCCTCGGGGGCATCGAGCCCCCTCGTGACGCGGCCGCGCGGAGCGCGGCTGGCCAGGTCTCTGGGGGCGGTTCGAGCGGTTTCGTTTTCGCAGTCTGCTGAGAAGGCCCTTGGGGGGCCTTCGCCGAGCGTGCGGCGAGTCGCCGAAAGCCTCAAGGCCGAGCCGCGCTCCGCGCGGTCGCTGCGCGCGGCCTTCGGCC
>JBCBYE010000311.1:0-5691 GCA_039816075.1 Pseudomonadota bacterium
GGAGCCGGGCGACCTCGTCCGCTTCGGTCCCGACGGGGCGACGGAGTACCGGATCGACCGGATCGAGGACGGACTTGCGCGCCAGATCGAGGCGACGCGGGTGGAACCCGCGACGTATCGCCGGGGCGCCCGCACGCCGGCGCCGGACGCGCCGGCGCCGCTGAGCGAGTTCGTGAGACCCGGACAGCCGGCCTATCGTCTGCTCGACATCCCGTCGGAGATCCTGGGCGTGCAGCCGCGGGGCGTTTACATGGCGGCCTGGGCGGATCCGTGGCCCGGCAGCGTGGCGCTGTTCGAGCAGAGCTCCGCCGGCGCGTTCGAGCCGGTCGATCTCATCCGGCGACCCAGCCGGGTCGGGCGTCTGATGGAGCCGCTGCCGTCGATGCGGCCGCATCTGTGGTCCCGAGGACCCGGCGTGGTGGTGGAGATGCTGTCCGGCACGCTTTCGTCCGCGCCGGATCTGGCGGTGTTGAACGCCCAGGCCAACCTCGCGGCGCTGGCATCGCCCGAGGGCGGGTGGGAGCTGCTTCGGTTCCAGTCGGCGGAGCTGGTCGGGCCGGGGCAGTACCGGATCTCACGCTTCCTGCGCGGTTTCGCGGGGACGGAGCCCTTGATGGGCGATCCGACGCCGGAAGGGGCCTATCTGATCCTGCTGGACGAGGGGTTGATCCGGTTCGAGCGCGATCCCGTCGACATCGGGAGCGACAGCACGTTCCGCATCGGGCCCGGCGCCTTCGACGTCGGCGACGAAAGCTATGCGCAGGCGGAGTGGACCTATGAGGGCGTGCGGTTCCGCCCGCTCTCTCCGGTGAAGCTGCGGGCGGTGCGCCAGCCGGACGATTCGGTGCGCGTGACCTGGGTGCGCCGGTCGATCCAGGACGACGACAGTTGGCCGGAGGGCGAGGCGCCGATCCTGGAGGGGCTGGAGCGATATCGCGTTCAGGTTCGTTCCGGCGGTTCCACGCTGCGCACCGAGGAGACCTCGTCGCCGGAGTTCAGCTGGACTGGCGACATGCAGGCGGCCGACGGGTTTCCGGCCAGCGTACGGTTCGACGTTGCACAGGTCTCGGCCTCGTTCGGCCCCGGCCTTGAAGGAAAGGTGACCTTCGATGAGTGAGACCGCCAATCTGGGATTGCCCCTGCTCGATCCCGGGCAGGCCGGCAAGGCCTTCACCATGAACGAAGCGCTGACGCGCATCGACACGCTGCTGCTGCTGTCGGTGAAAAGCTGGACGGCCTCGGCGCCGCCGGTCTCGCCCGAGGAGGGAGACCGCTACATCGTGGCGCCCGGGGCTTCGGGCGACTGGTCGGGGCAGGACGGCGCCCTGGCGGTGAGGGTGAACGGCGGCTGGGATTTCTCGCCGCCGCTGCCGGGCTGGCGCGCGTTCGTGGAGGACGAGGGGGGCGAGATCGTCTTTTCGTCCGGCGTCTGGACCTTGCTGGTGCCGCCGCCGGAACCTTCGGAGACGATCGCGCTGCTCGAGTTCGATCACGTGCTGACGCCCGGGGGCGCGCAGACCACGGCCGGCGTCATCCCTGCGGGCGCGATCCTGTTCGGGGTGAGCGCGCGGGTGCTGGACCTGGTGACCGGCGTTACGGGTTGGTCGATGGGCGTCGAGGAGGCGGAGACGCGGTATGGCTCCGGCCTGCCCGTGACGGCCGGCGCGCCGGCGACCGGTGCGACGGGCGCGCCATTGGCCTACGTGCAATCATTGCCGTTGAAGATTTCGCCGGAGGGCGGATCGTTTTCGGGCGGGCGCATTCGTTTTCGCCTGCACTTTCTGTTGTTGGAGGCGCCTTCGGCCTGACGCCCCTTCAGGCGGCGCAGGTCTGCTCCGTGGAGCCGAGATCGAGCCGAGCCGCGGCGATCGCCTGGCCGAATTTGGCGCGTCAGCCGCATTCGCCGTCGTCCAGCAGCGCGAGGGCGACGGGACCCGCGTCAGCTCTGCCCGGCGACGTCGGCCGGTCTTCCGCGCCATGGCCTGCGCCTGGAGCGCATCCATGCACGAGAGGCGGCCGACGCTTTGCCGATCGAGTTCAGCCTCGACGCACGCCGACGCATTCTGGGCCGCGAGCGCCTCGATCTCGGCTTTTCGGGCCGTCAACTGCTAGCGCGGCGTTGCGTTTCGCGATCATCCATCGACCAATCGTCTATTGAATTCCACGCCTCAGCGACGATGTTTGCATTTCGAACGGCGCGACTCCGCGCGCCGGCATCGCGGGAGGATGGGCCATGGCGCTCGCCGGCGAGACGAAGGCCCCGGCCATGCTGGATCCGGTTTGGATGCGGATCCAGGACGAGGCGCGGGAGATGGTGGAGCGGGAGCCGCTGATGGGCTCGATGGTCCACGCGACGATCCTGCATCATGACGCGTTCGAGGACGCTCTGGCCTATCGGTTGGCACAGAAACTGACCTCGCCGGACTTGTCGGCGTTGATCCTGCAGGACATCGCGCGGGACGTGCTCGCGCGCAACAAGGGCATCGGGGCGGCCTCGCGCGCGGACATCGTGGCGGTGCATGAGCGCGATCCGGCGTGCCATCGCTATGTGCAGCCTATCCTGTTCTTCAAAGGGTTTCTGGCGGTGCAGGCCTACCGGGTCGCGCATGCCCTTTGGCTCGAGAACCGTCCAGACCTGGCCTATGCGTTCCAGATGCGCTCTTCCGAAGTGTTCGGGGTGGACATCCACCCGGGCGCGAAGGTCGGGCGCGGAATCATGATCGACCATGCGCACGGCATCGTCATCGGCGAGACGGCGGTGGTCGGCGACAACGTCTCCATGCTGCATTCGGTGACGCTGGGCGGTACCGGCAAGACGGACGGCGACCGGCATCCCAAGGTCGGGAACGGCGTTTTGCTGGGCGCAGGCGCGGCGGTGCTCGGCAACATCACCATCGGCGCGTGCAGCCGCGTGGCCTCAGGCTCCGTGGTGCTGAAGGACGTGCCGCCTTGCAAGACGGTGGCGGGCGTTCCGGCGAAGATCGTGGGCGATGCGGGCTGCGATCAGCCGTCGTTGAGCATGAACCAACAGGTCTGAGCGCCCTACGGCGCGTCCATCAAAGGCGGCGGCCCCCGAGGGGGTCGCCGCCTTTTTCGCGTTTCGGGGCCCTTTCAGGCCAGCATAGCGATCGGGTTTTCGAGGTTGTCCTTGAACGCCATCAGGAACTGAGCGCCCAACGCGCCATCGATCACCCGGTGATCGACCGACAGCGTCACGGACATCACCGTGGCGACCGTCAGCTCCCCATCCTTGCCCACCACCGGCTTTTTGACGCCGGCGCCCACGGCCAGGATCGAGCCGTGCGGCGGGTTGATGACCGCATCGAAATTCTCCACCCCGAACATGCCGAGATTGGAGATCGCGAAACTGCCGCCCTGGTATTCCTGCGGCTGCAGCTTGCGGTCGCGGGCGCGGCCGGCCAGGTCCTTCATTTCGTTGGAGATGGCCGAGAGCGACTTCATCTCCGCATTGCGGATGATCGGCGTGATCAGGCCGCCCTCGATGGCGACCGCGACCGCTACGTCCGAGGGTTTGAACTTCAGGATCCGGTCGCCCGCCCAGGCGGCGTTGCAGTCCGGCGCCTGCTGCAGCGCCAGGGCGCAGGCCTTTATGACGAAGTCGTTGACGCTGAGCTTCACGCCGCGGTCGGCGAGGCCGGCGTTCAGCTCCCCCCGGAATTTCATGAGGGCGTCCAGCTGAATGTCCCGCCGCAGGTAGAAATGCGGGATGGTCTGCTTGGCCTCGGTCAGGCGCGAGGCGATGGTCTTGCGCATGCCGTCCAGCGGGACTTCCTCGTAAGCCACGCCGTCGTAGAGCTTCTTGCCGGCCTCGGCGGAGGGGCCGGAGGCCGAGGCCGAGGCAGGAGGCGCAGCAGCAGCGGCCGGGGCAGGGGCCGCGGCGGCGGGCTTGGGCGCGGCCGCCGCCGCCTCCACATCCGCCTTGACGATGCGGCCATGGGGGCCGGAGCCCTTCACCGAAGCCAGATCGACGCCTAGGTCCGCGGCGATGCGCCGGGCCAGCGGCGAAGCGAAGAGGCGCGCGCCCCCGGCCGCGGCCGTCGCCTTCGGCGTCGGCGCAGACGCTGCGGGGGCCTCCGCCGGCTCCGCGGCCACGACCTCGGCCGTCGCCCCGTTCGCCGCAGGCGCGGCCGAGGCGGCGTCGGCCGCCGAGGCGTCCTCCCCCTCCTCCAGCAGAACAGCGATGGGCGTGTTGACCTTCACGCCCTCGGTCCCTTCGGCGATCAGGATTTTGCCCATCACGCCCTCGTCGATGGCTTCGAATTCCATCGTAGCCTTGTCGGTCTCGATCTCGGCGATCACGTCGCCGCTGCTCACCGCCTCGCCTTCGGCCTTCAGCCACTTGGCGAGCGTGCCCTCCTCCATCGTGGGGGAGAGCGCGGGCATCAGGATCTGGATGGCCATTGTCTTCCCCTCAGCGATAGCAGACGGACTTGGCGGCCTCGACCACCTCGGGCGTCTTGACCAGCGCGTGCTTTTCCAGGTTCGCCGCGTAGGGCATCGGCACGTCCTTGCCGGTGACGTTGATCACCGGCGCGTCGAGCCAGTCGAACGCCTTCTGCATCAGCATCGCCGAAATGTGGTTGCCGATGGAGCAGACCGGCCAGCCCTCTTCCACCGTCACGCAGCGATTGGTCTTCTGGACGGAGCGGATCACCGTCTCGGTGTCCATGGGCCGGATGGAGCGCAGGTCGATCACCTCGGCTGAGATGCCGTCTGCCGCCAGGGCCTCCGCCGCCTCAAGCACGTAGGTCATGCCGATGCCGAAGCTGACCAGCGTGACGTCCGTCCCCTCGCGCCAGATGCGGGCCTTGCCGATGGGCACCGTGAGATCGTCGATCTGCGGCACGTCGAAGCTGCGGCCGTAGAGGATCTCGTTTTCGAGGACCAGAACCGGGTTCGGGTCACGGATGGCGCTTTTCATCAGGCCCTTGGCGTCGGCGGCGGAATAGGGCTGCACCACCTTCAGGCCGGGGATCTGGGCGTACCAGGCCGCATAGTCCTGGCTGTGCTGCGCGGCCACGCGCGCCGCCGCGCCGTTGGGGCCGCGGAACACGATGGGGCAGCCCATCTGACCGCCGGACATGTAGAGCGTCTTGGCCGCCGAGTTGATGATGTGGTCGATCGCCTGCATGGCGAAGTTGAACGTCATGAACTCCACGATCGGCCGCAGTCCGGCGAAGGCCGCGCCGACGCCGAGCCCGGCGAAGCCATGCTCCGTGATCGGCGTGTCGATGACGCGCTTGGGGCCGAACTCGTCCAGCAGGCCCTGGCTCACCTTGTAGGCGCCCTGGTACTCGGCCACCTCCTCGCCCATCAGAAACACGTCGCCGTCGGCGCGCATTTCCTCGGCCATGGCGTCGCGCAGGGCGTCGCGCACGGTCTGCTTGGCCATCTCGGCGTCGGCGGGCCAGTCGGGGGCGAGGTCGTTCGCCTCCGGCGCGGCCGCGGCGACGGCCGGGGCGGGCGGCGCGGCGCCGTCGACCACGGCGCCGGCCTGGTTGGTCGAGGCCTCACCGGTGCCGTCGAACGACCACCACAGGCCATAGCCAAGGCCTCCACGGGCGTAGGGCACGATGGGCACTTTGAAGCGGTCAGCGAGGAGCTCGAAGCGGTAGCCCAACAGCACGGTGATGGGCACTACCAGAAAGCTGGTGGTGTCGGCTTCGGAAC
>JBCBYE010000331.1:0-5393 GCA_039816075.1 Pseudomonadota bacterium
TCCCAACGTCTCAAACGCGGCTGCTTCCGAGACCGCTTCGCTCTGGTCGTGCTCGGGGTCTGTGGATGCGTCGGACCCCTGACCGAGCCCGAGGTGCCCGCCCCGCCTCCGCCCCCAAGGCGTCGAGCTCGTCCATCACCGCGTCCATCTGCGCCCGGCTCGCCGGCGCGCAGGTCAGGGGCGGCGGCGCGGCGAAGGGCGGACCGGCGCGGTCGGGACCGCGGGCGGCCCCGCCGCGGTCCTCGGCGATGCCGCAGCGGGTCAGCACCTCGCCCAGGGTGCGGATGGCCATGGACATCATCGGCAGGAACGCGTGCGGCAGCGCCTGATGGCCGGGCGAGGCGCCCTGCGGCCCGTCGCGGATCCCTGCGTAGTAAAGCGTCAGCATCTGCAGCATCAGCGCGTAGATGCGGTCGTGCAGCGCCATCAGCTCGCGCGTGGCCGGGGCGGTCACGGCCTGATCGTCCGGGTCGTGGATCACGTCGCGCGCGGGGGCGAAGCCGGGGCGCTGCGCGGCCGAGAGGGCGGCGCGGATGGTGAGGAACCGCTCGTAGTGCGAGGCGTCCTCGGCCGCCGGGTCCGCATGGGCCGTGCCGCCGCCATGGGCGGTGCCCTCGCCCTCCTCGATGATCTGGTCGATGGCGGCGCGCACCCCGACGATGTCCTTGATCGGCCCGAAGTTCATGTTGAACCAGTCGGGCCGCACGAGCGTGAAGGACGGGTTCAGCCCCTCCAGCGCCGGATCGCCGGTGAAGAGCGAAGGACCCAGCCGTTCGAATCCGCCGAGGATGCCGCGGTAGAAGGCGCCGATGGTCGCGGGGGGCACGTCCTGGTTCTGCCCCAGGCCCGGCGCGGCGGCCCCGGCCCGCGGCGCGGCCAGCAGGCGCTCGGCCAGCGGCGCCTCGCCGGCGCAACCGCCGGGCTCCCATCCCGGGCGGTTGGCGAGGGTCTGCACCATCATCTGCTGGATCAGCCCGCTGTCATGGGACCCGCCGGCCCCGGTCCTGCCCATGACGATCGCCGCCTGCGCCGCGCCGCCCAGGGGGCCGATGGGCGCCATGGCGACCACATGGCCCCCGGCCTGAGTCAGAAACGGCGGGCGCCGCTCGCCGAAGCCCGGCTGCACCACCGCCTCGCCCAGGCGCGCGCGCACCTCGGGGCCGAAACGCGTTGCATCGCCCCAGGGCGCGCAGCGGGCGCCGGGAACCGGGGCCCAGCCGTCGGGGCCGTGGGCCCAGGCCTCCGCCACGTCCCAATCGGCGTCCGCGCGCAGCTGCGCCGCGACGATCGCAAGGCCGTCCTCGAAGCTGCGCCCTGCGACGCGGCGGCACAGCATCTCGGACAGATGCACGAAATCCGGCCGCTCGAACGCCACGAAGCGGTTCATGGCGGGCAAAGAGAAGGGCGCGAGCGTCACCTCCGGCAGGTCGGTGGGCAGAACGGGTTTCCACGGGAAGCGATGGCGCGAGAAATCGGGGGTTCCGCCGATGGAGATCAGCAGGTTCCCGACGATGCCCAGATGCTCCATCTCTTGCCGGGCGACCAGCAGAAGGGCGCCGGTCCAGTCGCGCACCTCCTTCAGCTCGGCCCAGTCGACGCCGCCCTCTTCGGGACGCCGCTTCAGCGAGAACGCCGCGAAGAGATAGCTGGCGCAAAGCGCGTGTTCGAGGCGCGCGGCGCCGTGCAGCGCCTCCATCAGCGCGTCGCGGTCGGCTATTCGGCCTGTGGCCATGCGCGGTCCCCCTGCTGCCCGGCTACGCGGGGACGGCATAGCGCCCCATGCCGTGGCCGACCTTGGCGAAGCTTTCGGTCAGAAAGCCGCCGAAGGCGTCGTCCGTCGCCTCCGCCCGCTCCAACGTCGCCAGCTCCTCGCGAGCCTGCACGAAGGCGAGGCGCGGGGGAAGGCGCCCGCCGGCCGCGACGAAGCGATCGAAGGCGTCGCGCCGGGGCGGCGGGGCGAGGGCGGCGTCGGCGTCGGCCCAGCGCGCCCGGGCGCGCCGCCAGAACGGCGTGTCCCAGGGCGCGCCGCAGGCATAGTGCCAGGCGATGAAATGCGCAGCCTCGTCGATGAAGGCCCCGGCGGCGTCGTTCAGCGTGTCGGCCGCGCCCGGCGGCGGTCGGCCGTGGACCTGACGCAGGAACAGCCAGCCGGAGACGAGCCGCAGCTGGTAGGTGGCGACCATGATGGCGGTCGCCTCCAGCGGTTCGAGAAACGAGGCGGCGTTGCCGATGCGCATGTGCGCGCCGTCGAACAGCGTTTCACGGCGGAAGTTGGGGAAACTCAGGCGCCGGCCGAGCGGCTCGGCCGCGACGCCCTCGGCCGCGAGCACGGCGTCGAAATCCGCCTCCGCCTGCGCCGCGTCGTCGGCGTGATGGACATAGCCCCAGGAGGTCTGCTGCGTCAGCGGAATGACGAAGATCCAGCCATGCGGACGGGCGATGGCCCGGGTCTCATGACGGCTCTCGGCCGGCTGCGGCGGCGCGCGGCGCAGCAGGGCCGCGTTGGTGGGTATGGCGTCGAAGCGGCGGATGCCGGCCTCTCCCGCCTTCGGAAAGCCGCGGGCGTCCAGAACCAGGTCGAAACGCCGGATCTCGCCCCCTTCGAAGATCACCTGCGCCTCGCGACCGTCCGACACGACGTCGTCGACGCGGGCATTCAGGCGCTCGGCCTCGACGCGCTCGGCCAGCACCTCGACGATCTTGGCGGCGGAGACGTGGTAGGCGAGGCCCTCGCGCTCCGAAAACCAATGGCGATAGGCGCCGTGCGCCTCGCCCCAATTCTCAAAGCGGATGCCCTGCTTGATCGTGGCGTGGCAGCGGCGTTCCAGCGCGTCGAAGCTCAGGCCCGTGGTCTCGTGCAGCCAGGCGCGGAACGGCGGCGTGGTGCCCTCGCCCACCCCGATGGTGGGGATGCGGCTGTCGAAGACATGGGTCAGCGCCGCCTGCGGAAACCAGCGGGACACATGGGCCGCGGCCATGAAGCCTGCCGTGCCGCCGCCCAGAACGCAGACGCGCAGGGCGGTCACTCGGGCGTCTCCGCCTGCGCATCCGCGTCGATGCGGGCGAGACGGGCCATCATCTTGAGGTCCGGCCTCGGCGCCTGGCTGGGCGGCACGAACAGAAGGCTGTCCGCGGTGAGGTCCGCAGGCGACAGCGCCGAGAGGGCCCGGCGCCGGATCGCAGGCGCGCCGTCGTCATAGGCGGCCTCGTAGACCACGACCTCGTGCGCTTCGCCATGCAGGTCCGCAAGCCGTTCGGTCAGCAGGGACAGCCCGCGGGCGTCGTAGACCCTGTAGCGGTGGGAGCCGACCATGGCCGGCTGGAACAAAATCAGCGCGGCCGTGGGGTCGGGGCGGCGGCCGTGGATCAAAAAATCCGTCGCGTCCCAGGCCTGCCAGCCGGTCTCGCCCGGATCCAGGCCCAGATCGGCGAACATCCGCCCCTCCGCCCCGATGCCGGGCAGCACCCTGGCCTCGGCCCCCATGTCGCGCGCCAGGATCGCGGCGGCGTGGGAGGGGTCGGACAGCACGCCGGGATGACCGCAGGTGGCGACGCAGACGCGCTCCCCCGCCTGCAGCGCCGCGCGCACGGGGGCCATCATCTGCGCGTATTTCTCAGGGCGCGGGGTCTCCCCCTCTCCCCCCGGCAGGCGCAGCGTTTCCGAGCGCGGGTTGAGACCCGCGATCCAGGCTTCGGTCGCCGGATCGCCGACGATGTGGAACACGCGATCCGCGCCCCGGATCGCCGCCTCGGCCCCGAGGGTGGCATCCTCGCCCAGACGGAACCCGAGGCCCGCCGCGATCAGCGAAGGGCCGGTCATGGAACGGCGTCGCGCCCGATCAGTGCTTTCCGGCGATCGAGGAGAGGATGCCCGCGTGGTCGTCGGACAAAAGCAGTTGCTTGTCCTCGTCGCACAGGTCCTTGGCGGCCTCGTGGGAGTCGAGAAAGCCCTTGGGATCCGCCTTGTAGGCCTCGTTCAGCTCAGGCGTGGAGGCGACGTTGTGCATGAAATGCATCATGGGCGAGGGCTTGACGAACCAGCACATGCGGCTTCTCCCGGCATAAGCGCGGCGCTGGGATCGCGCCGCTGGCCGGAGCGTAACAGGCTGCAGCGAAACGGCAAGCGGCGGCCGCCGCAATTCCGCCATCTTTCCTAACGCCGGCGGCGCCGGCCGATGGCCTCTCAGCGGAACACCAGCACCGGCACGCCCTGCGTGCGGATCATCTCGGACGTGGTGCTGCCGATCATCATGGTGCGCAGGCGCGAGTGGCCGTAGGCGCCCATGACCAGCAGGTCGCCGGCGCCGTCCTCCATCTCATGGGCCAGGGTCTCGGCCGGCGGACCCTCGACGATGCGCGCCTCGATCTCCAGCCCGCCGGCACGCAGCTGCGCCGCGGCGGCGTCGAGCCGGTCGCGCGTCTCCTCCGTCGGAGGGCCGGCATGCAGCAGCAGGCCCGGCAGACCGGCGAAAAGGACCGAGCGCGACAGCACGTCCACCGCCTCCAGCGCCTTGGCCTGACCATCGAACGCGAGGACGAAGCGGCGCGGGGCCTGAAACTCTCGCGCCGCGATCAGCACCGGGCGCTGCGCGGCGCGCAGGATCCGCTCCAGATTCGAGCCGAGATGCTGGCGGGCGAAACCGGCGGCGGCGCCGCGCTTGCCGATGACGACGAGGTTCGCCTCCGCCTCCCGCTCGGCCAGCGCGTCGAGCAGATCGCCGTGGCGCAGCAGGCCGCGCACCTCGGCGATGCCGCCCTCGCGCAGGGCGGCCTCCGCCTCTTCCAGGTCCAGGCGGGCCTGCCGCTGGATCAGCTTGGCGCGCTGCGAATCGAGTTCCGCCAGCTCTTCGAGCAGGGCCCGGCGGGCCCCGGCCATCAGGCTGCCGGAACGATCCTGGCTCGCCGCCTCGCGCCGGCCGATGACCTGCAGCAGCTCCACCTCCGCCGACATGCGCTGCGCCGCCCAGGCGGCGTGCCGGGCGACGGAGCTCGAATAGATCGAGCCGTCGATGCAGGTCAGAACTCTGGGCATGCCCCCCGATCCCTCTGAAAGGCGCGGCCTCAGTGGGCCATCAGATCGTCCAGCGCGCCGGGCTTGTCATGCACCGCCAGCCGGTCGACCACAGTCTTGCTGGCCTGGTTCAGGCCCGCAAGCTCCACCTCCGCCCCTTCGCGTCGGAACTTCAGCACGATGGCGTCGAGCGCGGCGACCGAGCTGATGTCCCAGATATGCGCGCGGGTCAGGTCGATGACGACCTTTTCGAGCACCTCGCGGAAGTCGAAAGCGCCCTGGAAATCATCGGCCGAGGCGAAGAAGACCTGCCCCTCCACCACGTAGGTGCGGGTGCGCCCATCGTCAGAGAGGGAAGAGGTCACGCGGAAGATCTGCGCGA
>JBCBYE010000058.1:0-12189 GCA_039816075.1 Pseudomonadota bacterium
CGGTAGGACCAAGGCGGACGCGACAGCGCCGGCCGCCAGCCCGACGCCGGTTCCGTCGCCGGATGAGATCGTTGCCTCCGCGACGGCCCGTTCCACGGAAAACGCGGTCGCGACCTCGCCGACCCCGCCCATTCGCCCGGAACAGACGACCGGCCGCCTGTCGGGCTCGAACGCCGCTCCGCAGGCTGATGCGCCCCGCGATTCCGCTTGGCCGCGCGGCATCGAGGAAGTCTCGACCGCCCCGTCGCCCGAGCAACGGTCGCCAACCCCGTCCGCATCGCCGACGGCGCCTGCCGCGAGCATGGCTCAACCCGTCGTCGGCGATGCCGCCGCATCCACGATGGCCGCCTCCGCCGACGCTGCGCCGGAGATGTCTCTCGCAGGACGGTCCGAGCCGAGCGCCGCGTCGGTCAGGTTGGATCAAGCCGCGCCCAGCACCCCCTCCGGCGCCCCGTCGACGCCGCCGCCCGCGGTGCAGCAGACCATCGCCGCGCTTTACAAGATGCCCGATGGAGACGTCGAGCTGCGGCTCGATCCCCCTGAACTGGGTCGCGTGCGGGTGTCCCTCTCCACGACGGAAGCCGGGTTGGTCGCCACGGTGCTGGCGGATCGCCCGGAAGTCGCGGACATGATGCGCCGCCATGCGGATGCGCTGCTCCGGTCTTTGGAAGAGTCCGGACACGAGCGCGTCGATCTCCGCTTCTCTTCCGGCGGAGACGCGGAAGGCAACCGTGACGAGAGGCAGGCCTCGGGCGATGGCGCCGCGTCCTTCGGCCAATCCGCCGTCGCCTCGGTCGAGGAAACGCGGCTGCGGAATCCCGTCGACGGCGTCGACCTGCGCGTCTGATTCCCCCCAGAAGAGGAGACCGTCATGGACCTCGTTCCCACCGCGCCTGCGCCTTCGGCCGGCGCCGCCCCCGCCACCGCTCCCGCCGTCGCCGCCCCGGATCCGGCCGCAGGCGTCGCCGCGCTCGCCTCGTCGTCGTCTTCATCGACCGATGCGCAGGGCGGCGATGCTGCGAGCAGCGGAGACGCCCTCGCGGCCGCGTCCACCGATTTCGAGACTTTCCTCACGTTGCTCACGGCGCAAATGCGCAATCAGGACCCCCTTCAACCGGTCGAATCGACCGAGTTCGTGGCGCAGCTGGCGTCGTTCTCGGCGGTCGAGCAGCAGATCGGCACCAATGAGCGGCTCGACTCGCTGCTGGATGCGATGAACGGCGGCTCCGGCGCCGGGCTGGCGGAGTGGATCGGTCGTGAAGTGCGCGCCGCGGCGCCGACCCGTTTCGACGGGGACCCGGTGGAGGTGCTCGTTCGACCTCAACCCGATGCCGTGGCGGCGTCGCTGGTGGTGAGAGATTCCACGGGGGCCGTGGTGCAGACGCAGACGGTCGACCCCGCCTCCGAGACAGTGTCCTGGTCGGGTCAGACGGGCATCGGCATCGCCCCCGAGGGGACATACTCCTTCGACGTCGAGTACACGACGGCGGACGGCGAGATCAGCGTGGTCGCGGCAGAGGTTTATGCCGAGGTCGTGGAAGTTCGGCTGAGCGGCGACGGCGCGGCGAGTTTGATCCTCGACGGCGGCGGAGAAGTCGCCTCCGACGACGTGACCGCACTGCGCAACGCGCCGGCGGTCGGCGAGGAGGCCTGACGATCCGAGTTCGGGAAACGGCGGGCGTCGAACGTTCGTCGCCCGTTTCCTTGATGACGATGCGACAGGACTTGCCTCTGTCTCGGGGGGCGCATCGCGAGAACCTTCGGTTCTTGCCCAAGCCTCGAAGCCTATTCGTCGTCGTTGATCGAACCGCCGCCGGTCTTCGGTCGGCGCGAGGGACCACGACACGTTTGCGCTCGCGCCTTGCGGCGGTCCGATCCTATGATCGGCAAAACGCAATCTGGTGCGCGGCCGCGTTCGAAACGTCGGCCGCCGAGGAGGTCCCTTGGCGCCCACAGGATTTCAGGACCGGCCCGAGAAAAAGAGCTATGATGTCGTGATCGTCGGAGGGGCCATCATGGGCTGCTCCGCGGCGTGGTGGCTGACGGAGATGCCGGACTTCGACGGCTCGATCCTGGTGGTCGAACGCGACGGGTCCTACGCTCAGGCGTCCACGACGCTCACCAACAGCTGCATCCGCCAGCAGTTCTCGTCCGAGATCAACATCCGCATCTCGCAGTTCACGGCCGAATTCATCGGATCGCTCAAGGCCCGCATGGACGGCCGCGACTGGGCCCCCGACCTGAAGGTGCGCAACTTCGGCTATCTCTATCTGGCCGCCGACGAGCGCTTTGCGGCCTCGTTGCGAGCGGCGCAGAAGATGCAGGCGGCGGCCGGGGCCGGAACGCGGCTGATGACCCCGGACGACATCGCCGCCGCCTTCCCGTTCTACGACCTCGACGGGATCGTGCTCGGCAGCTTCAACGACAAGGACGAGGGCTATTGGGACGGCTCCACCGTCTTCGAATGCTGGCGCCGCTCCGCTCGGGAACGGGGCGTGGAGTTCGTCTCCGGCGAAGTCGTGGCGATGACCCGCGATGCGTCCGGAACCCGGGTCGAAAGCGTCGCGCTCGCCTCCGGCGAGACGATCGGCTGCGGCCAGGTGGTCAATGCCTCGGGCCCAAGGGCGGCGCGCACGGCGGCCATGGCCGGTCTCGACCTGCCGGTGGAGCCGCGCAAACGTTACACGTGGGTCATCCGCGCGGAGCGGCCGCTCGACAGGGATCTGCCGCTGACCATCGATCCGTCGGGCGCGCATGTGCGCGAGCTGGGCGGCGGCACGTATCTGTGCGGCGGCCATGCGGATGTCGACCCGGCCGCGGATTACGATGACTTCGCCATGGATGGGTCGCTCTGGGAAGACAAGATCTGGCCCGCGCTCGCCACGCGCATCCCGGCCTTCGAAGCGGTGAAGGTCGAGCAGGAATGGGCGGGCCACTACGCCTACAACACCTTCGACCACAACGCTGTGATAGGGCCGCATCCGGAGCTGCGCAACTTCGTCTTCCTCAACGGCTTCTCCGGCCACGGCCTGCAACAGTCGCCGGCCATGGGCCGCGGCGCCGCGGAGCTGCTGACCTACGGCGCCTTCCGGTCGCTGGACCTGAGCGAGTTCGGCTACGACCGCATCCTGCGCGACGAGCCGGTGCTGGAAACGGCGATCATCTGACGGGCGCGTTTCGGCGGCGACGCGACGGCGTTGGCGGTCGCTCAGCAGGAGCGAACGGTCGTGGGGTGAACGCGCTAGCCGCGCCGATGGCGGCTGCGCTCGCCGGCGCTGAGCGACCGATCCTGGTTCATGGGTTCGGCGTTCGGGCGCCGTGGGTGGACGGCCGGTTCGACTTCGCTGAGGCGGGACAAGGGTCGGTCCGCAGGCTCACGCCTGGGGCCGTCATATCGTCCTGCCAGCGCCGCGCCAAGCCGCCATGAAAGATCACGGATCGACGACGCGGTCCGCGCGTCGACGTCTTCGCGG
Source organism: Pseudomonadota bacterium (assembly GCA_039816075.1). Taxonomy (GTDB): domain Bacteria; phylum Pseudomonadota; class Alphaproteobacteria; order Rhodobacterales; family Rhodobacteraceae; genus Albimonas. Next base: position 3,474 of record JBCBYE010000058.1, read on the forward strand.
CTGACTGCCTATCGATCCCTAGAGTACCCGGCACCTCTGGAGGAGCGCAGTCATGAACGATGGCGCGCGCACGGACGATCGACCTCGACGTTTCTTGTTCTTGGGTTGCGATCCTGGCTCGGGCGCCGCGGTCCTGGCGCAGGGTCTCGCCGGCGCGGAACTCGAGCTCCTTACAAGACATGCGGCTGCGCGGTTCTCGTCGATGAGCCGCGTTCGTCATGTCCGCGCGCAACGGTGCCGGAGGTCGGCATTCGGGGCCTGCGGCAAGCGTGTCGCCGACGGTTCGGCACAGCCGAACGGGCCGACGACGCGTCGACGGATTTGCTCGACGGGCGGATTCGCTGCATCGTAAAGTGTTAACGGCAGGAGCCCCCAAGGCCCGGGCCGCGGGCAGGCCGAGTCCGCAACACTCTGAAAAAGCGTAGACTTTCACGCGTTAACCTACTTTGACGATAGTTTAACGTTGACAGCTGCAGGGTGCCCTCGAAATATCAACCAAGGTCCACACACAGCGTTTTGCCATGACGGTTCCGCGCACAGAGTTTCGTGCAGTGCAGCGACCTGTCTATCTGGGGGGGTAGAAATGAACGCGCCGCTGACGCCTGAATTCCAAGTCAACACCTTCATCTCCGGCAATCAAACCGATCCGGAGATCGCAACGCTCCTCGACGGCACCTACGTGGTCGTCTGGACGTCCGCCGATCAGGACGGGTCCGGCAACGGCGTCGTCGCGCAACGCTATTCGGCCGAAGGGGCGCCGCTGGGGCTGCCCTTCATCGTCAATTCCAACGCGGCCAGCGTGCAGGAAGATCCGGCCGTCGCCGCGACCGCAGACGGCGGCTTCGTCGTGGTGTGGGAGAGCGCCTCGCAGGACGCGCCCGGCTCCACCAGCCGCGGCGTGTTCGGTCAGGCGTATCAGGCGGACGGCACGCCGGCGGGCGACGAATTCCAGGTCAATGTCGCGAACACGACCCGCGACCAGGTCAACGCAGCGATCGTCGGCCTGCCCGGCGGCGGCTTCGCCGTGGCGTTTTCCGATCAGGAAAGCGAGGGCTTCTTCGATACCGGCGTGCGCATCCGCTACTACGACGCAGCGCGCCAGCCCACCGGCCCGGACGTGGTGGTCCCCACCGCCACCGCGGGGGCGCAGATCAACCCGACATTGGCCGCGATCCAGCCGAGCGCTGCGGCGAACGGCCTGGCCGCCGGCGGGGTCGCCGTGGTCTGGGAGAGCGGCGCGGACGTTTTCGCGCAGCTGCTGGCCGTGGACGGCACGCCCATCGGCGCCGAGTTCCGCGTGAACACCGAGACCGCGTCGACGCAGGACCAACCGGTGGCGGCGGGCCTGAACGGCGGTCGGTTCGTGGTCGTCTGGACCAGCGCGAACAGCGGCACGGCGGGCGACGGTTCGGGGACCGGCGTCTTCGCCCAGGTCTATGAGGGCGACGGAACCGCGGTCGGCGCCGAGTTCCAGGTCAACGTGGAAACCTCGTCCACGCAGGACGCGCCGACCGTCACGGCCACGGGCGACGGCGGCTTCGTGGTCGCTTGGGCTTCCGCCAACTCCGGCGGCGCGGGAGACGGCAGCGGCCAGGGCGTGATCGCGCGCCGCTTCGACGACGATGGAGCGGCGATCAGCGGCGAGGTGGTCGTCAACGAACAGATCTCTTCGACGCAGTTCAGTCCGTCGGTCGCGGCCGTCGGCGTGGACGACTATGTGGTGGTCTGGCAGTCCACCACCAGCGGCGCGGCCGGCGACGGCAGCGGCGAGGGCATCTTTCAGCGCCTGCTGGGCGATGCGGCGAGCTTCACGCCGCTTCAGGCCTCGCCGGTGATCGAAGCCGTATCGAGTGCGCGGGCTTTCGACGAGGCCACGGTCAACGCCGCGCCGCAGCGGCTGGACGTGGATGCCGCCGCGGCCGTGTCGGACGCGGATTCCACCGATTTCGACGGCGGCCGTCTGTCCGTGGGGCGCATCGCGCAGACCCTGGATGAGACGGGCTTCCCCGCTCAGGATGCGGCGGAGCAGCATCAGATCGGGCTGGACCTGTCGGGCGCGGTGACCGTGGCCGGCGCGACGGTCAGCGTCGGCGGCGTCGCGGTGGGCACGATCGCGTCGGACGGCGCGGACGGCGCCGATCTGGTGATCGACCTGAACGCCGCGGCCACCGCGGCGCGGGTCGAGGCGCTGATCGAAAACCTCACCTACGCCAACGCCTCGGACGATCCGCAGCCCGGACTGACGCTGGCCATCCGTCTGGAGGATGGCGACGGCGGCGGGTCGGATGCGGTTCTGGTCGAGATCGCCATCGCGCCCGAGGCGGACATCGACGGGACCGTGCGCGGCGAAATCCGCGTGAACACCTTCACCACGGGCTCCCAGGCCGATCCGCGCGCGGCGAGCACGTTCGACTCGGTGACGGGCGAAATCGACGGCTACGTCGTCGTGTGGACCTCCGGCGGTCAGGATCAGCCGGGGTCCGGCAACACCGGCGTCTACGGCCAGCGCTACGACGCCGACGGCGCGCCGTTGGGCGACGAGTTCCGGATCAATTCCAGCCTGCCCAACAACCAGGAGGATCCCAGCGTCGCGGGCCTGACCGGCGGCGGCTTCGTGGCGGTCTGGACGGACAATACGCTGGACGGGTCGGGACGCGGCATCTTCGCGACCCGCTACGACGCGGCAGGCGTGGCGGTTCCCGGTCAGACGGAGTTTCAGGTCAACACCGAAACCTCTTCGACGCAGAGCCAGCCGCGCGTGGTCGGGCTGAGCGACGGCGGCTACCAGGTGACGTGGACCTCCGCGACTTCGGGCTCCGCGGGCGACGGCGACTCCAACGGCATCTTCACGCAGCGCTACGATGCGACCGGCTCTGCCGTGGGCGGCGAGCGTCAGGTGAACGCCGAGACCGCCGGGGGGCAGGACGTTTCGGACGTGGCGGCGCTGGCCGGCGGACGCGCCGTCGTGGTCTGGGTCAGCGACACGGACGGCACGGCCGGCGACGGGTCGAACGAGGGCGTCTTCGCCCGCTTCCTCGACGATCAGGGCGTGCCGGACGGCGACGAGTTTCAGGTCAACGCGTTCACGACCGGCGAGCAGAACGATCCTCAGGTCGCGGCGCTCGCCAGCGGCGACTTCGTGGTGATCTGGCGTTCCGCGCAGCAGGACGGCGCCTCCGGCGGCATCTACGGCCAGATGTTCACTGCCGCGGGCGCCGCGCTGGGGTCGGAGTTCCGGATCAACGACAGCACCTCCGGCGACCAGACCGATCCGGCGGTCGTGGCGCTGGACGACGGGCGTTTCGTGGTGTCGTGGACGGATACGTCCACGCCGGCGCCGGGCTCGGGCGCGGACGTCTTCGCGCAGGTCTTCGACGCCGACGGCTCGCGGCTCGATACGGAGGTGCGGGTCAACGCCACCGTCGACAACACGCAGGACTCCAGCAGCATCGCGGCGCTGCCCGGCGGCGCCTACGCCGTGGCGTGGCGGTCGAACTCCGTCGATGGCGTGTCGGACGAGGTTCAGAGCCAGATCTTCGGCGATGCGGCGAACTTCAACACGTCCGAGGCGCCGCAGATTCTGGGCCTGGCCTCGACCATCACCGTCGGAGAGGCCGAGGCGAATGCCGGCGCGCTGGTCGCCAAGGCCGGCGTGCTGACGCTGATCGATCCGGACAGCGGAGATTTCGACGGCGGCGTGCTGACCATCAGCCGCCTGTCGACCGATCCGAACGGCGACGATTTCGGACCGGCGGACGACAACGCGCAGGACAATCTGTCCTTCACGGCGGGCGGGCGCGTCACCCTCGGCGGCGCCGATCTGCTTGTGGACGGCCAGGTCATCGGCACGGTGACCTCCGACGGACAGGACGGCGGCGATCTGGTCGTGGCCTTCAACGGCGCGGCCACCGTGGATCGGGTCGAGGCGCTCCTGCGGCAGCTGACCTACACCAACGACAGCGACAATCCGCGGGCCGATCGGACCTACACCATCGATTTGACCGATGGCGACGGGTCGGTCCAGAACCCGCTGACCTTCAACCTGTCGGTGACGCAGGCCCCGGATCCCGGCTTCATCGCGCCGGTGGGGACCGAGACGCAGGTCAACACCTTCACCCCCGGCAGCCAGGCTTCGCCCGAAACGGCGGTTCTGAACGACGGCGGTTGGGTCGTGGTGTGGGATTCCGCCGATCAGGACGGCGACGACCGCGGCGTGTTCGCCCAGCGCTACAACGCCGACGGCACCCGCAACGGGGCGGAGTTCCGGGTCAACTCCTCCGTCGACGGCCATCAGGACGCCGCGAACGTGGCGGCTCTGTCGACGGGCGGCTTCGTCGTCGTTTGGGAAGCCAACACGTTCGAGGTCAACGACGTCAATCAAAGCGGCATCGTCGCCCAACGCTACGCCGCCGACGGCAGCCCGGTCGGCGGCGAGATCGTCGTGAACACCTCGGCGTCGAGCAACCAGTTCGGGACGGAAAAGCCCTCGGTCGCGTCCGACGGCGCCGGCGGCTTCATCGTGACCTGGCGGACGGCCAGCGACGGCAGCTTCGACGGCATCAATTATCAGCGCGTCGATGCGACGGGCGCTCTGGTCGGCTCGGAGCTGGTGGTCAACCAGGAAACGAGCAGCAACCAGGGCGTCACCGATCTGGCGCTTTTGGGAACCGGCCAGACGATCGTGACCTGGACCTCCGTCACCTCCGGCACGGCCGGCGACGGGTCCTCCAACGGCGTCTTCGGACGGATCGTCAACGCCGACGGCACGTTTGCGGGCGACGAGTTCCAGATCAATCAGGTCGCGTCGTCATCGCAGGAATTCCAGAAGGTGGTCGCCACGTCGACCGGCTTCCTCGTGGCGTGGACCGACGGCAGCGGGCAGGACGGCAGCGGCAGCGGCGTCCAGGCGCGCTTCTTCGACGCCGCCGGCGCTCCGCTGACCGACGAATTCACGGTCAACGAGAACCGCAGCAGCACCCAGTCCGAGCCGGCCGTGACGGTTTTGGACGACGGCCGCATCGTGATCGCCTGGCAGACGCAGCAGGCGCCTGGCGGATCGGGCGCCGACGTGTCGGGGCAGATCTTCGCCCCCACGGGCGAGCGCATCGATGGCGAGTTCCGGATCAATACGGAGATCTCGTCGACCCAGAATCTGGTCGATGTCGAGGCCCTGCCGGGCAACAACTTCGTCGCGGTATGGACCTCGGCCACCAGCGGTTCCGCCGGGGATGGGTCGGGCAACGGCATCTTCCAGCAGATCTTCGGCGAGCCGGCGGATTTCGCGGCCGACACGGTCGACACGATCCTGGGCGTCCCCGAGGCGGTCACGCTGAACGAGGCGGACGTGAACGCCGGCCCGGTGCAGGTCGATCCCGACAAGACGGCCGCCGTGCCGACGTTGGGCGAGACCGACTTCGACGGCGCGGTCCTCGAGGTGTCGGTCGACCTGTCCACGCTCGCCATCTCGCAGTTCGCGCCGCCGGACAACCTGGCGCAGAACCAGCTGAGCTTCCTGAACGGCGACGTCGGCAACGGCGACGTGCTGATCACCGGCGCCGTCGTGTCCATCGACGGCCAGACCGTCGGCGCCATCACCTCCGACGGCTCCGACGGTCAGCCGCTGACGGTGACGTTCAACGCCAACGCGACGGCCGAAAGCGTCGAGGCGCTGCTGGGCGCGCTGGCCTACGCCAATACCTCGCAAGACCCCGAGCCGGTGCGCTTGGCGGTCAACCTGACCACGGGCGCGAACGTCAGCAGCCGCACCGAATTCATCGACATCGCGATCTCCGCCGACGACGATCTGGGGCTCGTCGCCGGCGAAGAGCGTCGGGTGAACGCGCATACCGACGAGATCCAGGAGTTCTCGAAGATCGTCGAGCTGACCGGCGGCGGCTGGGCCGTCGTCTGGGAATCGCGCAACCAGGACTCGATCGACGACGATTTCGACGAAGGCGTCTATGCTCAGGTCTACGACGCGAACGGCGTGCCGGTCGGCCCTGAAATCCAGGTGCACACGACGACGGCGCTGACGCAGTTCGATCCGGATGTCGCGGCGACCAGCGACGGCGGCTTCGTCGTGGTATGGGCCGGCGACGGCGTGGACGATCCGGGCGTCAACGATACCGGTATCATCGCCCAGCGGTTCAACGCGGACGGGTCGACCAACGGCGGCGAGGTGGTCATCAACAACCCCGTCCCGCTAAGCCAGTTCGCGCCTTCGGTCTCGGCCTTCGACGACGGCGGCTACGTCGTGGCCTTCGTGTCCGACACCGGCGACGGCGCCTCGGCAGGCATCCGCGCCGCGCGCGTGGACGCGGCCGGCGCGGTGATCGACGAAACCACCGTCAACGGCCTGGTCACCGGCAGTCAGAGCCAGCCGGACGTCGCGACGCGCGTGGATCCCGTCAGCGGAAACAACGCCGGCTACGTGGTCGTGTGGACCGATCCGGCGTCGGACGGGTCCAACAGCGGCGTGCGCGGGCGCATGTTCGACGCGGCAGGCCTGGCCGTCGGCAGCGACTTCCCGGTCAACACCTCGACCTCCGGCAACCAGTCGGGGGCGGCGGTCGCCACGCTGGCCGATGGCGGCTTCGTGGTGGTCTGGACGGACTCGAACGCCAACGACGGCAGCGGCAGCGGCGTCTACGGCCAACGCTACGATGCGTCGGGCACGGCGGTCGGCGGCGAGTTCCGCGTGAACGACACCACCGCCTCGTCGCAGAGCGTTCCGGACATCTCGGCGCTCGCCAACGGCGGCTTCGTGGTGGCGTGGGAGGGCTCCGGCGTCGGCGACGGCAGCGGCGTCTTCACCCAGAGCTATGACGCGAACGGGGCGCGGGTCGACGCCGAGCAGCGGGTCAACGTGCTGACGTCCGGGGCGCAGTTCGCGGCCTCGGTCACCGGCTTGGCGTCGGGGGGCTACGCGGTCTCCTACACCTCGGTGACGTCGTCGTCGTCGGGCGACGGCAGCTCCAACGGCGTGTTCCTGCGCAGCTTCGAGCCGAGCCAGCCTGCGGCGGTTTCGCCCGAGGCGACCGATGTGGCGCGCTCCTTGACGCTGGGGGCCGACGATGTGACCGCGGCGCCGGTCATCCTCGACGACGGCATCGGGCTCGTCGATCCCGACAGCGCCGATTTCGACGGCGGCGCCCTGCGGGTCTACTACACGCGCGGTCCGGCCGCGGACGATCAACTGACGATCGAAACCAGCGGCGCGGTATCGGTGTCCGGCGCGGACGTGTCGGTCGGCGGCGCCGTCGTCGGCGTGATCGACGCGACCGACGACGGCGCGAACGGGGCCGATCTGCTGGTGACCTTCAACGCCGACGCCCAGACAGCGGACGTGAAGGCGGTGGTCGAGGCGCTGGCCTTCTCGTCGACCGATACGGCGGCGAACGTCGCCAACACCGAACGCGGCATAGGCTTCATCATCACCGACGGCGATGGCGGGCAGAGCGAGCCGGACTCGATCTTCCTCGACATCAACGTCGGGTCGGTCGTGCAGACGGGCCTGACGGTCCGCGATTTCGCGGTGTCCGAGAACGAGAACGCCGAGTCTCTCAACCCGTCGGCGGAGTCGCAGCTCGCCTCCGATCTGATCGCGGCGCCGCGGCTGCTGGACGCGAACGTCGACCTCGACGATTTCGCGGGCACGAGCTTCGACACCGGCTTCGTGCGGGTGACGGCGTCCTCCAATCGACAGCAGACGCTGTCGGTGCAGGATCAGGGAACCGGTCCAGGCCAGATCGGCTTCGACGGAACGACCGTCACCTTCGGCGGCGTCGCCATCGGCACGATCGATCCGGCGAACGCCGGACAGAACGGCGCGAACCTGCAGATCGACCTCAACGCCGCCGCGACGGTCGAGGCGGCCGAGGCGCTGGCGGAGGCCTTCACGATCCAGCTGTCGGCCGGTCTCGTCGGCAGCTTCTCCAACTTCACGCTGAGCTTCGGCAACCAGGCCGGCCAGACGGCGTCGTCCAACGCTCCGGCGTTGACGGTGATCGACGACGTCGTGCAGGTTCTGCCGGCCGGGACCGACGAGGCGTTGGTCAACACCTTCACCTTCGACGACCAGGCCTCGCCCCGAATCGCGGCGTTGGCGAACGGCGGCTATGTCGTGGTCTGGACGTCGGAATCGCAGGACAATCCGGCAGAGACCGCGACGGGCATCTTCGCCCAGATCTACAGCCCCCTGGGCGATCAGGTGGGCGTTGAGTTCCAGGTGAACGACCTCTCCGCGGGCGTTCAGTCTCAGCCGCGGGTCGAGGCGCTGTCGACCGGCGACTTCGTCGTCGCCTGGACCGACGCGGCCCGCGACGGTTCGGGCAACGGCGTCTTCGCGCAGCGCTACGACGGAACGGGCGCGCCGCAGGGCGCCGTCTTCCTCGTGAACCAGACGACCGCAAGCGGGCAGGACAGCGCCCAGATCGCCGATCTGGGCGGCGGCCGCTTCCTGATGGTCTGGCGCGATCTGAACGGCGAGGACGGCAGCGGCCAGGGCATCTTCGGCCGCGTGTTCGATGCCTCGGGCGCGCCCGAGGGCGATGAGTTCCAGATCAACACCTCGTTCGCGGGGTCGCAGAACCGTCCGCGCACGAGGTGTTGATCTGGAACTCATCGCCCTCGGGCGCGCCCGAGGCATCGAACACGCGGCCGAAGATGCCCTGGCCGCTGCCGTCCTCGCCGGTCAGATCGCGCCAGACCATCAGGA
>JBCBYE010000705.1:0-2329 GCA_039816075.1 Pseudomonadota bacterium
ATCGGCGCCGAGGCCGCCGAAAAGGGCGTCCGCGCCGGCGCCGCCCTCGGCCGCGTCGGCGCCATCGCCGCCCTCGATCTCGTCGGCCTCGGCGCCGCCGAAGAGGGCGTCGTCCTCGGTCCCGCCGGACAGGCTGTCGGCCCCGGCGCCGCCGCGCAGAAGGTCCTCGCCCGCCCCGCCGAAGAGCGTGTCGGCCTCGGCCCCGCCGTCGAGGATGTCCCCGCCGCCGCCGCCGAAGATAACGTCCGCGCCGCCGCGGCCCAGCAGGGTTTCGGCGAGGGCGGAGCCGGTCAGCCCGTTCGGGTCGTCGTCGCCGGCGATGATCGTGGGATCGGCGGGCGTCGGCGGGGGATCGGGGTCTGGATCGGGGTCGGGGTCGGGATCGGGGTCTGGGGGCGGCGCGGGCTGGACGGCCAGAAAGATCAGGCCGGCGTCCTGGCCGCCCTGCCCGTCGGAGACCACGTAGTCCAGCACCTCCACCCCCGGCCCGTCGTCGCCGGCGGCGTAGACCAGCCGGCCGTCGCCGAGCCGGGTGACGGTCGCGCCGCCGCCCAGCGCCTGGGCCGCGCCGTCGGTCAGATCGAAGCCGTCGACCGAGGTCACGCGCAGGACGTCGCCCGCATCCGGGTCCGCATCGTTGGCGAGCACGTCGAGCGTGACGCTTTGGCCGGCGGCGACGGTGGCCACGTCGTCCTCCGCCTCGGGCGCGTCGTTGACGCCGGCAATGACCAGATCGACGGCGCCGGCGAGCACCACCGGGTCCGGGCCGGCATTCGCCAGCAGCCGCAGGGTCGCGGTGCGCCCGGCGCCGAGGGCGTCGAAGCCCAGGGTCGCCGAGGGCAGGCCGCCGCCGCCGGCGTTGAGCGCGGCGAGCAGGGCCGCCTCGTCGGCTTCGGTGTCGATCGCGGGGCCGGCGTCGAGCGTGACGGAGGCGAGTTCGATGGAGGCGAGACCGCGCGCGCCGATCTGCGGCAGGGCGGCGGCGAGGTCGAGGGCGATGTCCCCCCCCTCCTGCGCGGCGAAGACCTGGGCGGGGGCGGACGGGTCGCCCGGCATCACGAACGTGACGGCGGCCCGATCGGCGCCGCCGACGAAATCCGTGGCGACGTAGGTGAAGGACGCCGCGAAGCCCCCCGACGCCTCCGCCGGCGGCGTGTAGGTCAGCGCGCCGGAGAAGTCGATCTCCAGCTCTCCCCCCTCGGGCAGCGTCGCGGGCCCGATGTGGGAGAGCGTCAGCGCCGTGGTCCCGTCCGAGGCCAGCGGAGCGTCGACCAGCAGCAGACCCGGCGCCGCATCGGCGCCGGCGCCGTTGTCGTCCAGCACGTCGCCGACGACCGGCGCGCCGTCGAGCGACAGGGTGAAGAGATCGTCGCGGGCGTCGGGCGGCGCGGGAGCGGGACCGTCGTCGTCCAGGATCGTCAGCGACACGGATTCCAGCAGGTCGGCGTTCGCGCCCGCGACGTCGCGCAGGACCAGATCGAAACGCTCCTGATCCGATTCCGTCAGCGCGTCGTCGAGGATCGGGATGTCGATCTGGGCGTGCGTCCGCCCCGGTGGAATGAAAAAGTCGGCGGAGAAGAAGACGCCGCCCGGGAAATCGGCGGCCGTGGCGGCGTCGCCGCTGCTGGGCGACTGGGCGACGACCCGCCCGATCACCGCCCCGGCGACGGGCGCGTCGAGGGTGGCGAAGACGCGCAGCGTGCCCATCGCCTCGGAGGCCGAGGCGTGAACGGCCTGCAGGGTGAGGTTCGCCATGACGCACGCTCCCGGACGTCTTTCGCCCGACAGTTGAACGATACCTGAAAGATCGGGTTAAGAGAAGCGATGGAACGGGAGCGCTGGTGCCGCAGGGGAGGATTGAACTCCCGACCTCACCCTTACCAAGGGTGCGCTCTACCACTGAGCTACTGCGGCGAAAGCGGGCGTCTCTTGCCGCGTTCGAGGGCGGAGCGCAAGATGAAATCCGGGCCGGCCGAACGCCGGGGATGCGGGCCGGCCGAGCGCCGGGGATGGCGGCGGGCGACGCGGCTTCGGCGATCGCGGCGAGGGCGTCGGCCTCGATCGGGCTGGTTGCCTCGGGGTAGGTGGTGGCGGGGTTGGGCTGGGGATCGGGGACACAGCCAAGGTCGAGGAGTCGGGCGACGAGGGCGTCGATGAGCGCCGGGCCGCCGTGGGGGGTGACTTGCGCCACGGGGGTGTCGGCGGTGGACGTGCCGAGCAGGGTGACGAGGCCTTCGTCGAGGTCGGCGAGGTTGCAGAGGCGCGACCGGCCTAGCGCAACGCCCTGCCAGTCGGTGCCGGGGGTGAACGCCGCGAGGCAGGCGTTCAA
>JBCBYE010000050.1:0-12620 GCA_039816075.1 Pseudomonadota bacterium
GCAAGCCGAGGGCTACATCGAGCGGCCGGTGTACTGGGCGGCGGGCGAGCGCAGCCGTCTGCAATCGGTGGCGAGGGGCGGCACGGCGGAAGACCGCATGCGCCTCGTCGTGACCCTGGGCTCGGCGTTTCAGCAGGACGCGGGCGCGGCGATCGAGGCGCTGGATGCGGGGCCCGTCTTCACCCACGCGGCTGCGCTGCTGGCCGCTGGCGGATCGGCCGAAACCGCCGAGCTCGCCTTCGCCGGCGAGCCGGCCGTGGGCGAACGACCCCTGCCGCCGGCGGCGGATCGACAGCTGAGGTTCGACACCCTCACCGACGGCGCCTTCGACGTGTCGTTCGATGCAGAGGCGGCGCGCGTGCGGAGCCGTGTCCTGGCCATGGCCGATGCGATCTACGCCGCCGAGGCCGGCGGGCTGGATCCGCGTGCGGCGACCGGCGACCCCGAGAAAGCGATGATCGACTACGAAAAGGCGCTGCAGCGCGCGCTGGGTCGCTCGACCGGACCGGGCGGCACCGTGCTGGGCGGCGCGGCCCTGATCGGGGCGGGCAAGGCCAGCGCGACGACGCTGCTGCCCCCGGACGTCGCCGCGGTCGAGGTCAACGAAGCGCTCGAAACGATGGCCGATGCGCTGCGCGACGATCCCGATGCGTTCTGGCGTTTCGTCGGCGACGAGCGGCCCGCCTTTTTGAACGGCGATGCGCTGGACGCGGATGCCGCCGCGAGGATCACGCTGCGGGCCGAAAGCGATGGCCTCTATGCGCTGCTGATCGAGGGGCAAAACGAGATGTTCGAGCTCTACGCCGCCGGCGAAGCTCGCCCCTTCCTGATCGACCTGCGCGCGTTCATGGCCGCGGCGCAGGCCTGGCGCGCAGAGCGGCGCGAGCCGAAGCGCGGCGACCGGATGCGCAAGAAATGACGTTCTTCCTAAAGCCCCGTGATCCCGGCGCCGTGCGCCCGCGCGCCGCGCGACCGGCGCCGGCCCCGCCGGCCAGCTTCGGCGACGTGGCCGGGGCCGCGTTCGAGGCGGAGACCGTCGAAACGGACGCGTGGATGCAGCAGCAGAGGGCGCGCGAAGACATCTTCTCGGACATCGAGGCGAGGCTTGGGCGGTCTCCGCCGTTAACGCGGCGGGGCCTGCGCAAGACGCGCGTGTACCGCAATGAAGTGCTGGCGGAGGCGGCCGAGCGGGCATTGAAGGATCCGGGCAGCTGGGCCGATCTGCCGTTGACGCAAGAGGGCATCGACGCTGCGGCGGCCGAGCAGCTGCGCGCGCGATGGGAGGACGCGCAGGACGTTCTTGCCATGGGGCAGGATTATGCCGGCGTCGCCGACTTCGGCGGGCGCATGGCGCGGGCGATGACGGACGAGGCGGGGATCGTTACCGGGATCGCCGGAATGGGAGTGGGCTCCGCCGGCAGCCTCACGCTGCGCGGGGCCGCGCGGACCGTGGGCATCGAGGCGCTGCTGGGCGCCGGCGGCGAGGCGCTGACCCTGCCCGGCCAGTTTCGCGCGGCCGAAGCGCTGGGCCTGCCGGATCCGGAGGTCATCAAGCAGCTGGCCCTGGGCGGCCTTGCGGGCGGCGCCTTCGCCGCCGTGCCGCTGGGCGTGCGCGGCGGCATCTACGCCTTTCGCCGCAAACGGCCCGACGGGGCGCCCGAAGGCGTCGATCCTCGAGAAGTGGAGGCGACGCTGGCCGCCGACGCCGACGGCGCCGCGCGCGGCGAGGACTTCCGCCCGCGTCCGGTGTTCACCGGCGTCGAGGGCGCCGTGCGAAAGATCATCGGCGTCGAAAGCGGCGGCAACCCGAATGCCCGCAACCCGATGCCGGGCCAGACGGCGGCCGGCCTCGGCCAGTTCATCGACGCGACCTGGCTGGCAACGGTCCGCAAGCATCGCCCCGACCTGGCCGCCCGGCTGAGCGAGCGCGAGCTGCTGGCCCTGAAAACCGATCCGGAGCTCGGCTATGAAATGACCGTCGCCCATGTGGGCGACAACGCCGAGCATCTGGCCGCCAACGGCTACCCGGTCACCGACGCCAACCTCTACCTCGCCCATTTCGCGGGGCCTAGCGGCGCGGTGCGCGCCCTCGGCATGGATCCCGAGGCGCCCATCTCGGCTCTGTTCAGCCCGAAGGAAATCGCCGCAAACAGCATAGCCACATATGCCGGGCGGCCCCTGCCGCAATGGACGATCGGCGATCTACGGCGATGGACCGAAGCCAAGATGGGCGCCTCGGTCGATCCGGGCGACGCCTTTGCCGCCTCTACGCGCCGCGGCTTCACACTGCCCGATCAGGTGACGACGCCAGGCGGAATGCGCGTCGGCGTGGATTACGAAGTCGTGGACCTGTCGGACCTGACCTTCGCCTCCGGCGGGCGCCAGCCGCGCGACCGCGCGCGCCCGGTCAGCGACGCCTGGGTCGCCCGCACCGCCGCCGAGCTGGATCCGGCCCAGCTGATGCCGTCGCCGATCGCGGCGCAGGGCGCGCCCGTCGTCGGCCCCGATGGCGTGGTGGACAGCGGCAACGGCCGCGTCATGGCGATCGCGCGTGCCTACGACCGGCATCCGGATCGAGCGTCGGTTTACCGCGAGGCCGTGGGCGCCGTCGCTCCGATCCCCGACGGCGTGACGCGGCCCGTGCTGATCGCGCGGCGGCGGGATGCGCTGGACGAGGACGCGCTGCGTCGCTTCGTGGTCGAGGCGCAGGACAGCGGCGTCGCACGTTTGAGCGCGACCGAGCGCGCCGCCGCCGATGCCGACCTGTTGGACGAGCGGCTGCTGGGCCTCTACGAGCCCGACGCGCCGCTGGACGGCGCCGGCAATCAGCGGTTCCTGAGCGGCTTCGTCGATCGCGTTCCGCGCGCCGATCAGGGCGAGCTGGTGACCGGCGACGGGCGGTTGAGCCAGCAGGGCCTGGGCCGCGTTCGGGCCGCCCTCATGAGCCGCGCGTATGGAGACGACGGCCTCACCGCTGCGGCCACCGAGGCCGGCGGCGCCGGCGTGCGGAGCCTGCTGGACGCCATGACGGACGCTGCGCCTGCGTGGTGGCGCATGCGCGAGGCGACGGCCGCGGGCGATCTGGGCGACGTCTGGGACATCACCCCGCAGGTCGGTCAGGCCGTGCGGCTTGTGCAGGAGGCGCGAGATCAGGCCCGCCGCGAGGGCGTGTCCGTGGCGGCGGCGATCGACGGCGCCCTGCGTCAGCGCGACATGCTCGTCGGCGACGTCGATCCGATCGTGGCGCGGCTGCTGAGCGTCTTCTATCGCGGCAGCCAGGCGCGGGCGCGCGACGACGTGGCCGACGCCCTGCGCCGCTACGCGGACGAGGCGGGGCGCGTGGGGCAGGGCGCCGACCTTCTGTCGGATGTGGCGCCGGTCGGGCCGCTCGACGTGCTCGACCGGCTTGCGGGGTCGCTGGCGGAGGTGGACGCCGCGCGGTCGGGCGCGCGCGCGGCGGAGGCGCCGCAGCCTGCCGCATCCCACGCCGTCGCGCTCGATCTGCGCGGCGGTGGGACCGGCGAGGCGTTCGACGCCGGCGCCGCGTCCCCGGGGGCCGAGGCCGCCGCGTCCCAGGGCGCGGCCGATCTGCGCGTGGTGGCCGAAGCATCTGCGGCGCCGCCGTTGTCGCCGGCCCAGATGGTGAAGCGGCAGCGCGACTTGAAGGACGCGCAGCCCTTCGAAACCGTCGACGAGCTTTTCAGCAGGGCCCCTGACGCTCAGCGTCGCCTGGGGGAAATCGGCAGCCGCATCGCAGATCGTCTCGGCATCGATTGGCTGGACCCCGGCATGAAGGACCGGGCCCGCGCCGATGAAAAGATGGTTCGCAAGGCCTATGCGACGCCGCGAGAGCTGACCGACATCGTGCGCGCATCCTTCGTCGTAGACCGTGCGGAGCAGGCCGACGCCGCGCTGAGGGCATTCGAGGCCGACGGCATCGACGTCTTGGACGAAGGCTGGAACGTCAACTCGGTAGGATACGCCGATCGCAAGTTTCTGCTGGTGCTGGACGACGGTCTGCTGGCCGAGGTGCAGGTTCTGGAACGGCGCATGGCCGCAGCCAAGAAGCAGGGCCACCGGCTTTACAGGCAAGCCCGCTCGTCGTCGGATCCCGCAGAGATCGCCGAGCTCTCGGCGCAGCAGCGCGAGATTTATTCCGCGGCGGCGCGAGAGGCCGATCCGACGTTCGCCTCGATCTTCGATACGTCCAGCGGACCGAACTCCGGTTCGAACGCGCCGCGCCAGTCGTCCTCCGGCCAAGCGGCGCCGGTCTCGGCCACGTCGAGCGCGTCGACAGACGACCAGCTGTCGCCCGGGGCCAGTACGGCGAACGCCGATGTGGGAGCCAGCAACACCGCCGGCCGACCATCCCAGTTCACAAATGTCACGGGAAGTCCCTCCTTGGACACGCCAGACGTAGGCGTCGATGCGGGGTCTGGCAATGATCTGCGCGACCTTAGCGCGTCGCAGTTGCAGGAAATCATCATCGAAATCGACGCCGACGGAAACCCCGTCTCCAGCCTCGCGGACGAGCTGCGCGCGTTGGACGACGACGCCGAGTTCGCCGAGGCAATTCAGCTGTGCAGCCCGGAGCGCTCGACATGACCGATATGTGGACCTGTCTGCAGGCGGGCATGGATGCCGGCGACATCGACCGCGAGCGCGGCCGCGCTGCGCAGACGGAATACGCGGAGCTCGTCGAGCGGTTCCAGTCGCGGATGCCCGAGGCGGCCGTCAAGGCGGAGGCGGCGCGCATCCTGAAGGATCGTACGGTCGTGCAGGCGAAGGAGCGTCGCCACGCCAAGATCGCGCAGCTGCAGCGCATGGTCGCGAACCATCAGCTGATCCATGCCAGCGACGATCCTGCCAAGGCCATCAGGTCCGTGCTCGACTTCAACGAGACGGCCGACACCGACGTCATCGGCGTGCGCGCGCAGCGAGACGGTCTGCGCCGGCAGTTCATGGCCGGGATCGCGGACCTGTTGAAGGCGTCGTCGCTGGATCTTGTGGGCAACGTGCGCAACAAGCCGCTGCTGCGCGACGTGGTGCGGGAGCTGCACGGCGAGGCGACAGGCGACGCCCGCGCCAAGGAGATCGCCGGCGCCGTCCGCACCCAGCAGGAGCGGGCCCGCCGCCTGTTCAACGCCCATGGCGGCAGCATCGGCAAGCTGGATGATTACGGCGTGCGCCACACCCATGACGCGCGCAAGATCGGGCGCACCAGCCGCGACGCGTGGATCGAGGCCGTCACGCCGGAGCTCGACTGGGCGCGGATCGAAGATCTGAAAACCGGCCAGCCGTTCGCCGCCGCCGGCCAGGCGCCGGACCCGGCCGCGGCGCGGCGCTTCCTGGGCGAGATCTACGACAACATCACCACGGATGGCTGGAGCAAGCGCACGCCCAGCCTGACGACGCAGGGCAAGGCGCTCTACAACCGCAACGCCGAACATCGGGTCCTGCACTTCCGCAGCTCGGATGCGTGGTGGCGCTACAACGAGCGGTTCGGCCAGTCCAACCCCTTCAACACGATCGTCAGCCATTTCGATCGGATGGCGCGGGACATCGCCCTGATGCGGGTGCTCGGCCCCAATCCGACCGGCGGGCTGGAGCACCTGATCCAGACGGCGGAGCGTCGCGCGACGCTGTCGGGCGATACCAAGATGAAGGAAAACGTGAGCATCGCCGCGGCCGGAGCGCGGGCCATGATGGGACATCTGACAGGCGCGGCCAATCGTCCGGTAGACGGGGCCGTGGCATCGTTCCTGGCGGGCACGCGCGCGGTTCTGACCAGCGCTCAGCTGGGATCCGCGGCGCTGAGCTCGGTTACGGACCTGTGGACCTTGCAGATGGCAGGCCAAGCGGTCGGCATGGGCGCCGGCGCGCCGATCAAGCGCGCCATGGAGCTGACCGCCAGCCAGAGCTCGCGCGAGGCCGCGGCGCGCATGGGCTACGTGGCCGACACGTTGGCCGACACCATGAGCGCATCCGCCCGTTTCCTGGGCGATACGTGGACGCCCGAGATGGTGCAGCGGCTGCCCAGCTTCATCATGCGCGCCTCCGGCCTGAGCTGGTGGACCGACACCGCGCGCAACGCCTTTCAGATGGAGTTCTCCGGCCTGCTGGCCGAGAACGCCGGCCGCGCGCTGAGCGAGGTCGAGCAGCCGCTGCAGCGGCTGCTGATCGACCGCGGCATCTCCGCCGAGGAATGGGCGCAGCTGTCGGATCCCGAGCTGCTGTTCCGCGCGCCCAAGGGGGAGACGTTTCTGGCGCCGAGCTATTGGCGCGAGGTGGCGCTGGCGCGAGGCGACCTGCCGGCCGCGCAGATCGAAAGCCTGTCGATCAAGCTGAGCGGGATCATCGAAGAACAGCTGGAGTTCGCCGTTCCGAGCGTCAGCCTCGAAGGGCGGTCGCGGCTGATCGGCGACGCGCAGCCGGGCACGTTCTACGGCGAGCTGCTGCGCTCGACGGCGATGTACAAGAATTTCACGCTGAGCTTCACGCTCAATCAGTATCGGCGCATCGCGGCGCTGCGGACGCCTCAGAGCCGCCTGGCCTACGGCATGCAGATGACGGCCGGCCTTACGCTCCTGGGCGCGCTGGCGGTGCAGCTCAAGGAAGTCTCCAAGGGCCGCGATCCTCGGCCGATGACCGACGCGACGTTCTGGGGCGCGGCGTTCCTGCAGGGTGGCGGCGTCGGCATCTTCGGCGATTTCTTCGCCTCGGAAACCAGTCGCGCGGGCGGCGGCCTCGCCGAAACCCTCGCGGGGCCCGTCGTCGGGGTCGGCGGCGATATCATCCGGGCGGGGGCGTCCAACGTCGCGCGCATGGCGGACGGCAAGGATCCGTTGATCGGCCGGGACATCGCCAACCTCGCGCGTCGCTATACCCCGGGCACCTCCCTGTGGCAGCTGCGGCTGACGACCGATCGCCTGTTGTGGGACGAGCTGCAGCGCCTGCTGGACCCCGAGGCCGAACAGGGGTTCCGGCGGATCGAGCGCAACCACCGCCGTCAGCGCGGCGGCCGCTACTGGTGGGCGCCGGGCGACCGCGCGCCTGAGCGCGGCCCCGAGCTCGCCAATGCCTTGGAGGATCGTCCATGACCGTCGATGCCTACGCCGCCGCGCCCCTCTACACGGTGGCAGGAACGGGGCCCTACGCGATCCCGTTCGACTACGGCGGCGCCGCGGAAATCGACGTCGTCGCCACGCTGAGCGGCGTCGCGACCACGCTGGGCCGCGGTTCCAACTACACGGTCGACCCCGCCGGCAAGTCCAGCTCCGGCGCGGTCACCCTCACGTCGGCCATCGCCGGTCAGTTCGCCGGAGCGTCCCTGCAGATCACGCGCACGACGCCGGTCGAGCAGGGGTGGGAGGGCCAGACCGGCACGCGCGAGCAGGGGCTGGAGGCGCAGCTGGATCAGAACGTGCGCGCCCTGCAGGATTTGGGGCAGCGCACCACGCTGCTGGATGCCGTTCTGGGCCGCTCGCTGCGCGGACCGTTGGCGGAGGGCGCGGTCAACGAGGTTCCCGGCTCAGCGGCCCGCGCAGGGCGTCTGCTGGCCTTCGATGGCGCAGGGTCGCCGATCGCCTACGCCTCGGCCGGCCTGCAGACGGCCGCGCTCACCGATGCGATTTCAGACTGGGTCGCCATCGGCCTGACCAACGTTCCCGTGGGCGTGGATGTGATCTTTGTGCTCGGCCACGCCGCGCCGCACGATGGAGGGCATGCGGCGCTGGAGCTGATGCCCGGCGATCAGAGCGCGATCACCGCCGCCCCCGGCCGCGTCCAGACGGCGAACGGCCGCTGGTTCGAGATCAGCACCAAGCAGAGGATCTACGTCGAGCAGTTCGGCGCCCGGGGCGACGACGCGACCGACAACCTCACGCCGCTGACCAACGCGCTGCGCTGGACCCTGGGCAGGGAGGTGCCCTGCCACGCCGCCAAAGGCGTCTACAGGTTCAGCGACACGATCGACATCGTCGAGACCGACCTGAACAAGTTCCGTTCCGGTTGGGGTCTGCGCGGCGCCGGAAAGTTCGCGACCACCTTCCGCCTGACCGCGGCGCCGACGACGCGACGAGCGGCGATCCGCGTCGAGGGAGGCGACGACGACGAGATCCACGATCTGGGTTTCGCGCGGTTCGCGGATTTCACGCTGGACCAATCCACCCGGCGCGCCTTCGACGCCGACGGCATCTTTTTCAAGAACACCTCGCGCACCGATCTGGAGCGCATTCATGTGGACGGCTTCAAGGGCAACGGCATCGCCTTCGCCGGGACCTGGGATGCCTACATCGTGGACGTCGACGTCTGGTGGTGCGGCCTGAATGCGCTTCACCCGCTGAGCGCACCGGTCGGCGGCACGAGCTATGCCAGCGTGGCGCTCTTCGGGACGACCGGCGGCGAGACGACGAACAGCATCCGCATCGTTCGGCTGCACGTCGAGAACGGCTATTTCCGCGACCTGCAGCTGTCCGCAGCGGTCGAGCATTCCGTCGTCACGCAGTGCAAGCTGCACGTCCGGCACGCCAATGCCGGCGATCTGACCGATTACCCGGCGAACGTGGCCTCGCTGCGCATCGGCGGCGCCGGGACGACGGGCCTGATGGTCTTCGGCAATCAGCTGATCCCGGGGCAGGCCAACTGCATGGAGATCACCGATGGCGCCGAAAACGCCGCCATCTTCGGAAACGAGATCGGCGGCTCCAACGGCACGCAGGTCACCTTCACCGCGACGGCCGGTCCCGGCCATTCGTTCAGCGGAAACGTGCATGGCCCCCGCGCCAGCGGCGTCGCCTATCACGTCACAAATTTCTCGGCGCACACGGTCGCGATCAACGGCAACCAGGCGCCCGGCGACATCTTCGATTATGCGTTCCCGTTGGACGGCATCGCGTTCAGGGGCGAGCATCAGGGGCGGGCGCTGATCGTCGGCGACGAGGGCAGCGATCTGCTGCGCATCACCGTTGCCGACGCCGCCGCCACGACGCAGCACGTCGGCGCCACGGCCGATATCTCGATCCGCGGAAAGTTGAGCGACGGCGTCACCTTCGGCGACTGGTTCCGTCTGCGCACGGAGGTGGTCGCGCCCGGCGAAACCCGCGTGGTCTTCCAGCTTCTCACGAACAACACGCCGACCGACATCTTCAGCATCAACGAAGCGCTCAACCTCACGATCTTCGACCAGGCCCTGCGTGTGGACGGCGGCGTCTTTCCGCGCACCGACGACACCGACGACATGGGCGGCGTCGATCGCAAGTGGAACGGCATCTATCAGCGCATCTACGACGCGACCCCCGGCTTGCCGTCCACGTTCCCCGGTCGGCGGGTGATCGCCAGCGGCGTCAACTGGGATCCCGGCGGGGTCGGCGCCGTCCATGAAGTCATCAGCGACGGGACCAACTGGGTCCGCATTCAATAGGAGGGTCTGAGCCATGACCGTTGATGTTCGAAACCCGAAGTTCATGGGAATGTCGCCGGTCTCGATCGGGCTGGCGCCGCAGGTCGAGGCCTGCACGCCGAACGACACCGCCAACCTTCCCAACGAAGGGCCGGTCTATGTCGGCGGGGCAGGCGATCTGCACTTTCTGGACGGAAACGGGACAGAGCTGACGCTTCCCGTCGTCGCCGGCGGAACCACGCCGTTCGTCGTGACGAAAGTGTTCGCCACCGGTACGACCGCGACGGCGCTCGCCGTTCTGGTGATGCGGTGACCAGCGTCATCGGCGTCGGCGTCGGAGCCCAGAAGGTCGCCTTCCGGCCCCCGCTGTCGGCGCTGCCGGGCGCCGCGGCGGTCTGGTCCATCTCCGACGCGGAGAACGGCGGGCTCGTGTTCGACATCGGCGAGGGCGCCGGGCCGCCGGACTACGCCACGTCGCTGGAGGTGGTCTACGAGATCTTCGGCGACGCGACGACCTATGTGGCGCGCCGGCCGGACGTCGGCGATGCGGTCGCGCAGTTTCACGTCAGCGCGGCGGGCCATGCGCTGACCGGCTCCGTCATCGTGCGCTGCGCCTACCGGGCCGACGGCGTGATCGTCGAGAGCACATGGTCGCCGCTGACGTCGCTGACGGTGACGAACGTCGCGCCGGCGCAGTCCTCGACCATCTCGTTCGTGGGCCAGAGCGTGACGCTCGACGGGACGTATCCCTACATGCGCCTGCGCGACGGCTCGGTGGTGGTGATCGCGCCCAGCGGCTGCAAGGTGACCGCCAAGACGCCCGATTACGGCGACATCGAGCGTCAGGACAACCCGGGCACGTTCTACACCGGCAACCGCGCCACCCTGAAGAGCCAGCTGGTCATGAGCCGGCAGGACAGCGGCGGCTTCGCGGGCCACGGCTTCGGCACGATCCACGACGTGCTCAGCCCCGCGACGCACGACCCGAACCGCACCTATGAGCTGGGGGTGGATACGATCGCGCCGGGCGACATGCTGTGCCTGGCGCGGCACGAGTGGAACCCGGACAACGGGGCCGACAATCGCGAGCCCCTGCGCAACTTCGCGGTCCTGTGGGTGCTGGCGGAACAGCCGCCGACGCGGATCACGCGGCCGACCTATTTCGGCAACGCGCCCGGCCTGCCCGTGTTTCACGAGGGGCGCGTCGGCAAGGCGACGCCGAACGTCGATTTCGGCGACGAGCTGCCCAGCGAGAGCGGGACCTACGGCGTCGTGGCGCAGACCGAGCGGTTCATGCGCTACCCGCCCGGCATGTTCATGCCCGATGCGGACAGCGCCGAGAGCGGTTTCGCCTGGGCGCAGGGCGCCGTCTATCACCGCACGATCCAGCAGCAGATGGCGGCGGCGGTCCTCATCATCACCGGCTCCGGCTTCTCCGCCGCGCTGCGCGAGGACGTGCGCTGGTGCTTCATCCAGCGCGTGCTGGACATCTACGGCGCGCTCCGCTCCGCCGAGGCGCAGGGCTTTCGGGCGCCCTACTGGTGGAGCGCGTTCTTCCACATCGCGGGCCACCTGCTGGACAGCGCCGAGATCCGCAACATCGACAAGGCGTCGTGGAACTCCGACCGGGACTACTACGCCAAGCCGAACGGCGGCCCGGACGACGTGCCCAAGATGGTCATGTTCGCGGACCGCAAGGCCGATACCCGGTCGGAAGTCCGCGATTTCGTGGGCGGCCTGCGCGAGGATCTGAGCACCGACGGCGAGGTCTGGGCCGGCACGGTCCGGCAGCGGCTGGTGAACCTCGGCACGCTGGACACGGCCGAGGCGGCGGTCCTGGCCGACCTCGGCGTGCTCGAAAAGGCGCTGGCCAACTTCTCCGCGGCCGAGATCACCGCCATCGACGACGCCACGCGCGGCAAGGATGCGGGCCAGGTAGACGGCGAGCAGCCCGGCTTCTACGTCGTTCCGGCTGACCGTTTCTTCAACGGCGCCCGGGCCACCTACACGCAGTCGGCCGGGACCGACGGCCTGTCCATGGTGCTCGATTACCGGTTCGGCACCGACTATTTCAGCGGCACGAACCGCACTACCGCCTGGACCAATGCCGTCGGCCTGATCAAGGTCAACAAGTACATCGGCCAACACACGCCCGGCGCGGCGGTCTGCGCGCTGCTGCTGAAGATCTTCGGCCTTGACCACTATCACCCGGTCGGTGAGGCGTTCTTCGAGGCGGGGCGGACCTTCGCTCTGTTCCCGCACAGCCTCGCGGTGAAGTGGGGTCTGCCGACCTACGACAACGGGTATCGCCACGGCCGCACGATCAGCGTCGGCGGCGACAGCGAGGTCGTGCTCTACGATTTCTTCGCCAACCTCGGCGTCGGCGGCGCGTTCGAGCGCGACCGGTTCTTCGGGAGCAAGGGCGCGCGCTATCGCACGCTGTTCGACGGCGGCGCCGTCATCTCCAATCCGATCACGGCGCCGGCCAAGCCGCCGCGGGCCATGATCGGCAACGTCACGGATCTGCGGAACGGCGGCGGCTTCTCCATGACGCTGGAGGGCGTGGATCGCCACCCGGACGGGGGCAGCCCCATCACCGGGGCGCGCTACTCGCTCGACGGCGGCGCGACATCGACCTGGTGGGCGAACTGGAACAAGACCGTCACGACGATCATCGCCACGGCCGCCGCGGTCGGCGCGGCGCAGGTGCAGGTCCAGCTCCGCAACGTCGCGGCCGACGGCACCGAGCAATGGTCGAACTGGTCCGAACCGGTCGCCGTCACCACCACGCTGTCCCAGACGCAGATCGTCGCCGCCGCCGGCGGGACGCCCGCCTTGACGAGCGCGGACGACATCAACATCGCTAACCCGGGCGGAATGCAGCAGGGCGACCTTCTGCTGCCTTTCGTCGTGCGCGAAGATGGTGGCACCGTCACGCAGTCGCCCGGCTTCCTCACCGCGCTCCCACCGCTCACCGACGCGGCGAACGCCCACATCTACCCATTCTGGGACGAGGTCGGCGCATCGCCTCCGACGCAGGCGAATTTCTATTTCGCGGGCGTCAACTTCCAGGCGTTCAACGGCGCCGCCATCGTGCTGCGCGACCCGGGCGGGGCGCTTGAGATCGTCCCGAACTCGCTGGGCACGCAGAAGAACGGCAACGGCGCCCAGCATCCGGGCGCTCGGGCGCAGGGCGTGCAGACCGCCGACGCCATCGTCA
>JBCBYE010000776.1:0-2008 GCA_039816075.1 Pseudomonadota bacterium
ATCGCCAAGTTCGTGATCATGAACCTGGTCTGGGTTCCCGTGCACCTGTCCTGGCTCTGGGCGGGCACGGCGCTGCATCGGCTCGACCTCGCTCCTGCCACGCAATCGGCGGTCAACAAGGGCATGGCCGCCTCCATGCTGGCCGTGGTCGCCATCGCCGCCTGGTCGCAGCTGGCCTGAGCGCCGTTCACCCCTCGCGAACCCGTTGCCGATAGCCTGCACCGCGCCGCGGCCGCGGGCGCGCCGCCCCAACGACGGTTGGACGGGCGGCGCGGCACGGCTAAAGAGGCGCGGGCGGCTCTGCGCCGCTTTGAGACAAGCTGCGGCCGAGGGGGCCGCGGGCGAACGATACGAAGGGCGCGTCATGACCCGACCGATCTACCCGGTGATCCTGTGCGGCGGTTCCGGCACGCGGCTTTGGCCGCTGAGCCGGGCGAGCTATCCCAAGCAGTTCGCGCCGCTGACGGGCGAGGGGTCGCTGTTCCAGCAGACCCTGATGCGCCTGCGCGGCGCGCCCTTCGCGGCGCCGGTGCTGCTGGCGAACGGCGAATTCCGGTTCATCGTCACCCAGCAGCTGGGCGAAACCGGCGGCGACGCCAAGGCCATCCTGATCGAGCCGGAGCGGCGCAACACCGCCCCCGCCGTGCTCGCCGCCGCCCTGGCGCTGAAGGACGAGCCGGACGCGCTGATGCTGGTGGCGCCGTCGGATCACGTGATCCGCGACGCGGACGCCTTCGCCGCCGCCGTGGCCGCCGGCGCGCAGGCCGCCGATGCCGGGCGGCTGGTGACGTTCGGCATCACGCCGGACCGGGCGGAAACCGGCTATGGCTATCTGGAGCTGGAGGCCAAGCCCGAGGGCGCCGCGGCCCTGCCGCTGCAGCGCTTCGTCGAAAAGCCGGACGAGGCGGCGGCGGCCGAGATGCTCGCCACCGGTCGGTTCCTGTGGAACGCCGGGATCTTCCTGTTTTCGGTGCGGGCGATCCTCGAGGCGTTCGAGGCCCATGCGCCGGGCCTGACGGCGCCGGTGGCGGAGGCGGTGGAGCGCGCGACGCCCGATCTGTGCTTTTCGCGGCTGGACCCGGAGGCGTTCGGTCGGGCCGAAGACATCTCCATCGATTATGCCGTGATGGAGCGGGCGGCGAACCTGTCGGTCGTGCCGCTGGCCGGCGGCTGGAACGACCTGGGCAGCTGGGCGACGGTGCACAACGAGATGGGCCCTGACGCGGACGGCGTGGCGGTCAGCGGTCCCTCGACCGCCATCGACTGCCGCGACACGATGCTGCGTTCGGAAGACGACGACATCCAGGTCGTCGGCATCGGGCTGGAAAACATCGCCGTGGTCGCCATGCGCGACGCGGTGCTGGTCGCCGACATGCGCCAGGCCCAGCGCGTGAAGGAAGCGGTGACCGCGCTCAAGGACGCCGGCGCCGGGCAGGCGACCGATTTCCCGCGCTTCCACCGCCCCTGGGGCTGGTACGAGACGCTCAGCCTCGGCCGCCGCTTTCAGGTCAAGCGCATCATGGTGCATCCCGGCGGGCAGCTGTCGCTGCAATCCCACTTCCATCGCTCCGAACACTGGGTGGTGGTCGAGGGCACCGCGCGGGTGACCGTGGGGGAAGAGGTGAAGCTGATGACGGAGAACGAGTCGGTCTACATCCCCCTCGGCGCGGTCCACCGCCTCGAAAACCCCGGCAAGGTGCCGATGTACCTGATCGAGGTGCAGTCCGGACCCTATCTGGGCGAGGACGACATCGTGCGCTACGAGGACGTCTACGCGCGGACGTGACGGGGAGAGCGGGCATGACGGCGACCTGGGGCGCGGCGGCGATCGCCGCGGCGCTGCTGGCGGCGGGCTGGGCGGGAACGGGTCAAGCCGCGCCCGGACTGTCGCCCTCGGCCCGGCTCCACGGCTCCTGCGCGGCCTATGCCGCCGTGCGCGAGGCGGACTTTCCGGAGGCCGTGTCGGTTTCGCAGGGCGCGTCGGCGCCGTTGAGCGAGGCCGGGCGCG
>JBCBYE010000387.1:0-4766 GCA_039816075.1 Pseudomonadota bacterium
CGTCCAGCCAGGCCAACAGCTCGACCACCGCCGCCCCGTCGCGCAAATGCGCCTCGGCGGTGCCGTCGATCTCGGCCGCGTTCTTGCACGCCTTGGGCAGTGCGCAAGGGTCATCGCCCCAATCCACCCGCTCGCCTACCGCATCCGCGACGATGCACGGCACGCTGGACTTGTCGAGGCGTACAGGGCCGTCCAAGGCACGCACCGCATCCAGAAACGCCTCCGGCGCATGGCATGTCACATCGGGGCCAAAGTGCGTGCGCACATTGTCCAGCTTCACCGGATCGACGAACAGATCAACCGCGCCTGTGCCGTGCAGAATGGCAAAGCACTGTACGATCGGATTGCGCGGAATATCCGCGCCGCGGATGTTCAGCAGCCAGGCGAGGCTGTCGGGCAGGGTCAGCGCCGCCGCCGCCACGCCGTCCTCGGCCAGCGCGGCGCCCAGATCGCTGCGCTTGGCGGCGCTGCTCCGGCCGGCCAGCGCCTCGGGATGCGGCATCAGGGCGCCCAGCGGCGCTTCCGGCCGATCCTCCCAGATCAGGTCCACCAGGTTCTCGGTCGCGACCAGCTCCGCCCCCGCGCCTTCGGCCGCCCGGCGCAGCCGCTCCACCTCGTCGCGGCCATGCAGCCAGGGGTCGTAGGCGATGCGCGCGCCCGCCGGCGCCGCCTCGCGCAGCCAGTCGGCGGGCTTCGTGGTCTCGACGCGCAGCCGCTCGTAGACGTCGGCCACCTGATCCTTCACCTGCAGGTCGTAGCGCCCGTCCACGAACACCGCCGCCCGGTCGGTCAGCGCGATGCAGGCGCCGGCCGATCCGGTGAAGCCGGTCAGCCAGGCCAGCCGCTCGTCGCGCGGGGCCACCGTTTCGCCCTGATGGGCGTCGCCGCGCGGCACGACGAAGCCGCCGAGCCCCCGCTGCGCCATCACGGCGCGCAGGGCGGCGAGCCGGGCGGGACCGGCCGCGGGATCCGATGCGGCGTCGAAGCTCTGAAACATGGCGCGGCGGCCCTCCCTCGTCGCCGCGCAAGCTAGGGCGGGCGGGGCGGCTAGGGAAGGGCGACGTGCCGGCGTTGCGCGAGGCGACCGGCCGCGCGCCGATGCGGGACCGTCGTCGCGCCGACGTCGCGCCGATGCGGATCCGTCGCGAATCCGTCGCGGATCCGGCGCGGATCCGACGCGGCGCCCATGCGGGGGCGGTCAGGGAATCGGCCGCTCCAGGCGCCGGAAGTCGGCGGCATAGGCCGCCGGCTCCCACCCCACGGCCAGGGTCAGGCGCGCGCCGTCGCCCTCGCGCGTCAGGACGAAGCGCTCGCGGAACCGGCCGCGGGTCAGCCCCTCGGCCCGCCGCGGTCCGCGCCAGACGCCGCGCCAGGTCAGCCGCGCGCCGCCCGCGCCGCCCGCGCCGCCCGCGCCGTCGAGCGCGACGGTCAGCGGCGCCGCCCCCGCGCCGATCAGCTCCAGCCGGCGGCGCCCCTCCTCATCCTCGGCCTCGCGCGCGGCGAAGGTCAGGTCCACGCCCAGATCGCGCGACACCAGCCGGGCGGACACGCCGGGCGCGTAGGCGTAGGCGCCGCGCTCCGCCAGGGCCGCGTCGCCCGCCGCCAGCGTGCGGCATCCGCAGTCGGGGTCCGCGCCCGCCTCCGCCAGCTGGGCGAAGCAGGCGCGGATCGACGCCTCCGCCGCGGCGAGGGGCGTGGCGCCCTCGCCTGCCGCCCGCGCCGGACAGCGGTCCGCCGGCGCGCCCACGGTCAGCGCGCCCGCGCCGGCGCCGGATCCCGCCGCCGCCAACAGCCGCCGACCCTCGGGCGAGCTCCAGATCAGCGGCAACGCCTCGGCCGGCAGACGCCGCACGCCGCGGTCCCGCGCATCCAGCCGCCCGGCGAGCCGCACCGCCTCCGCGGCGACCCGTCCGGCGTCTTGCACGCGGGAGGCGAGCGGCGCTCCCGTATTCGTGTTTTGAGTTGAGATTATGAACGAATCCGTTAAATTAGATGAAGTTCGGTCCGTGACCACGGTTTGCGCGCACCCTGCGATGGCGAGCAGGAGAGCGCCGCAAACGCCCGAAACGGATCGTCTTGCAGACTTGAGACCATGGGTCCGATTCAGCGCGTGGCGGCGTATGATGTTGCGGATCGTCATGGGAGTGACGTATAGCAGTGCGTCTGCGCTGCGCGACTGGCTGGGGTAGGTTTTTTGACTGGGGACGTGGTTAAAGTCTCCCGCTTGGTTTCGGGGCGGGTGAAGTGGTACGACCCTGAAAAGGGTTACGGCTTCGTGGTTCCCGTGGACGGCGGGCCCGACGTCATGGTTCACGCCCATTGCGTGCGCACCGCAGGTCTGGCGCTGCTCGACGAGGGGCAAAGCGTCTCGCTGACCGTGGTCCGGGGGGATCGCGGCCTACAGGCGACGGAAATCGTATCCGCCAGCGAAGAGGTGGAGGACGCGCCCGAGGATCTCTCCGGCGGCGTGCGCCCGACCGAGATCGCGGCGGAGGCGGAGCCGGTCGGCGATTACGTCGCCGCCCGGGTCAAATGGTTCAACAAGCAGAAGGGCTTCGGCTTCCTCAACGTGTTCGGGGATCCGGCCGACGTCTTCGTGCATATGGAGACCCTGCGTCGCCATGGCTTTCAGGACCTTCAGCCGGGCGAGGCCGTCTGCGTGCGGCTCGTCGCCGGCCCTCGCGGCCACATGGCCGGGGAGCTGTGCCGCTGGGAAGAGGTGGTCCATCCCTGACCCGCGCCGGGCCGTCGCCTCGACGTCGGCCCTCTGGACGGCGCTGGTCGCCTCGATGACGCTGGCCGGGGCCGCCGAGGCCGCATGCCGCGACGATCGCGTCGATCTGCGCGGCGACGGCGGGCAAAGCCGATTCACCGTCGAAATCGCCGACACGCCGGACACCCGCGCCCGCGGCCTGATGTTCCGCGAGGAGCTGGCCACCTCCGCCGGCATGCTGTTCATCTTCGAACCGCCGCGCGAGGTGGCGTTCTGGATGCGCAACACGCCGCTGCCCCTCGATCTGATCTTCCTCGACACGCGCGGCGCGGTGATCCGCGTGACAGAAAACGCCGTGCCGTTCAGCGACGATCGCCTGCCCTCGGGCGGCGAGGTGCGCGCCGTGCTGGAGATCAATGCCGGCCTCGCCGACCGCTTCGGCATCGCCGAGGGCGACCAGATGCGCCACCCCGCCTTCGCCGACGGCGCTCCGCTCTGGCCCTGCTGAGCGCCGCGGCGCGCGGCGCCGCCCTCTCGCCGCTTGGCGCCGCCGCCGGGGCGGGGTATCGCAGCGGGGCGGCCGGGGCGTAGCGCAGCCTGGTAGCGCGCCGGTTTTGGGTACCGGAGGCCGCGAGTTCGAATCTCGCCGCCCCGACCACGGCCCCGATCACGGCCCCGACCATGGCCCCGACCACGGCGCCGTCCACCTCCGCCCGACGGGCCGACGCCGCTCCGCCGTCGTCGCCGAACCGTCGTCAAACGCTGCGGAACTCGCGGATTGAGGCGCGTCCGGCTGTCCGGACGACTCCGCCGGCCCGCCGGAAATTCGTCCGGACGCGACGCCGCAGGCTTTGGACGCGGAGGGCCGTCTCCGCTATATGTCCGGACAAATCCGGAGGGACCGCCATGAACCAGTCCGCGCCCGTCGAGGTCGACGCCGACGCGCAAAGCCACCCCGAAATCCGCGAAGAGGTGCGCAAGCTCTGCGCCCGCTTTCCGGACGAATGGTGGCGGGAGCAGGACCGGCGGCGCGCCTACCCCACCGCCTTCGTTCAGGCGCTGACCGAAGCGGGGTTCCTGGGCGCGCTGATCCCCGAGGCCTATGGCGGCGTGGGCCTGCCGCTGTCGGCGGCCGCGGCGATCCTGGAGGAGATCCACGCCTCCGGCGGCAATGCCGGCGCCTGCCATGCGCAGATGTACGTGATGGGCACGGTCCTGCGCCACGGCTCGGAAGAGCAGAAGCGGCGCTATCTGCCCGGCGTCGCCGACGGCTCCATCCGCCTGCAGGCCTTCGGCGTGACGGAGCCGACCTCGGGCACCGACACCGGCGCCCTGCGCACCACGGCGCGGCGGGACGGCGACCGCTACATCGTCAACGGCCAGAAGATCTGGACCAGCCGCGCCGAGCATTCCGACATGATGGTCCTGCTCGCCCGCACCACGCCGCTGGATCAGGTCGAAAAGAAGACCCAGGGCCTGTCGGTCTTTCTGCTCGACATGCGCGAGGCGCAGGATGCGGGCCTGACCATCCGTCCGATCCGCACCATGATGAACCATGCCACGACCGAGGTGTTCTTCGACAACGTCGAGGTGCCGGCGGAGAACCTGGTGGGCGAAGAGGGCAAGGGCTTTCGCTACATCCTCTCCGGCATGAACGCCGAGCGCATCCTGATCGCCGCCGAGAGCGTCGGCGACGCCCGCTGGTTCACCGAACGCTCCACCGCCTACGCCAAGGAGCGCAAGGTGTTCGGCCGGCCCATCGGGCAGAATCAGGGCGTCAGCTTTCCCATCGCCAAGGCCTACGCCAACATGCGGGCCTCCGAGCTGATGGTGAAGGAGGCGCTGCGCCTCTACGAGGCCGGGCTGCCCTGCGGGGCGGAGGCGAACATGGCCAAGATGCTGGCCGCCGACGCGTCGAACGAGGCGGCGAACGTCTGCATCCAGACCCATGGCGGCTTCGGCTTCGCCGTGGAATACGTTGTGGAGCGCAAGTTCCGCGAGGCGCGGCTCTACCAGGTGGCGCCGATCTCCACGAACCTGATCCTGTCCTACC
>JBCBYE010000435.1:0-4238 GCA_039816075.1 Pseudomonadota bacterium
CGGCGACTTCGGCGGCGGCGGCGGGGGCTACGGCGGCGGAGGCGGCGATTTCGGCGGCGGCGGCGGCGGCGGTTATGGCGGCGGCGGATCGGGCGGCGGAGGCGGCGGCGGCGGCCGGCAGGGCGGCGGCGATTTCGGCGGCGGCCGCGACGATCTCGACGACGAAATCCCCTTCTGAGGCCCGCGCCATGGCCGAGGCGGAGCCCCTCGCCCCAGAGGCGCGCGTGGTCGTGGCCGGCGCCGGTCAGGCCGGCGCGGCGCTGGCGGCCAAGCTGCGCGCCGAGGGCTTCGCCGGCCCCATCGCCCTGATCGGCGAGGAGGCGGCGCCGCCCTATCAGCGCCCGCCGCTGTCGAAGAAGTACCTGCTGGGCGAGCTGCCCCGCGAACGGCTCTTTCTCAAGCCTCAGGCCTGGTATGCGGAGCATGACGTCGATCTGCGCCTCGGCCGATGCGTGGAGGCGATCGACCGCGCCGCGCGGACCGTGCGCCTGTCGGACGGCGAGCGCCTGCCCTACGACCGGCTCGCCTGGGTCGCCGGGGCCCGTCCGCGGCGCCTGCCGGCGGAGATCGGCGGCGACCTGCCCGGCGTTCTGACCATGCGCGACCTGGCCGACGCCGACGCCATGGCCGGCCGCCTGGCCGCAGGCGCGCGGGCGCTGGTGGTCGGCGGCGGCTATATCGGGCTGGAGGCCGCGGCGGTGCTGGCCGCCCGCGGCCTGTC
The DNA here is from genome assembly GCA_039816075.1 of Pseudomonadota bacterium. Classification (GTDB taxonomy): domain Bacteria; phylum Pseudomonadota; class Alphaproteobacteria; order Rhodobacterales; family Rhodobacteraceae; genus Albimonas. The sequence continues at coordinate 722 of JBCBYE010000435.1, forward strand.
GGTCACGGTGCTGGAGGCGGCGCCGCGCATCCTGGGCCGCGTCGCCTGCGCCGAAACCGCCGCCTGGTTCGCCGACCTGCACCGCAGCCGCGGCGTGACGGTGCGGGAAGGCGCGGCGCTGACCCGGATCGAGCCGGGCGAGGACGGCGCCGCCGCGCGCGCGGTGCTGGCGGACGGCGAGACGCTGGACCTCGACTTCGCCGTGGTCGGCATCGGCGTGATCCCCAACGCCGAAGCGCCCGAGGCCGCAGGGCTGGAGATGGCGCTGGGCGGGGTGAAGGTCGACGCGGCCGCGCGCAGCTCCGACCCGGCGATCTACGCGGCGGGCGACGTGGCGGCCCTGCCCCTCGGCGGCCAGGTTCTGCGGCTGGAAAGCGTGCAGAACGCCATCGACCAGGCGGAGGCGGCGGCGCTGTCGATGCTGGGCCGCGGCGCGCCCTATGCGCCGACGCCGTGGTTCTGGTCCGACCAGTTCGACGTGAAGCTGCAGATCGCCGGCCTGGCGCGCGGCTGGGACCGCATCGTGGCGCGCCCAGGCACGCGCGAGGGCGCCGCGTCGCACTGGTATTTCCGGGGCGAGACCTTCATCGCCGTGGATGCGATGAACGACCCGCGCGCCTACATGACCGGCAAGCGCTGGCTGGAGGCCGGCCGCAGCCCAGACGCCGACGCGCTGGCCGACCCGGCGGCCGACCTCAAGACCCTCTGAGCGCCGCACCCGGCCCGGCCGCAGGGCGGCCCCGGACCGGATCGGGGACGCCGATTGCGGGACGAAGCGCGGGGTCCGCCGCAAGACGCCTCGCCCCCCGGCGCCGCCCGCCGGCACGAAGGCGAGGCGTCGAAAGGGTCAGGGCGCGCAAGGCGAAGGCGCCGCGACCGCGCGACGTGACCGTCGAGGCCCCGCCACGCTTGGCGTTGAACGCCGGGCGCCGCCCGGCCGCCGGCGCGCGGAAGGCCCGCCTCAGGGCCGTCTCGGCAAACTGCGAAACCGATCCCGCTCGGACCGCCCCAAGGGGCCGGGCCCGCCGCGCCTCGGTACGGTCGCGCCGAGAGGGGGGCGCCACCTCGGACCAGCGCCGTCGGAGCACCGGCCCCCGAGGGCGCCGCCCCCGACCGCGAAAACCTCGCCCGCAGCGTCAGACGCCGTCGTACTCCGCGTCCGTCACCTTGGCGAGCCAGGTGGCCGTCGCGCCGCTCTCGTCCTTCTCCTGCATGGCCACGTGGCTCATCAGGGTTTCGGGGGCGGCGCCGTGCCAATGCTCCTCGCCCGGCGGGATCCAGACCACGTCGCCGGCCCGGATCTCCTGCACCGGCCCGCCGCGCACGGCGAAGCGGCCGACCCCGGCGACGACGTAGAGCGTCTGGCCGAAGGGGTGATGGTGCCAGGCGGTGCGCGCGGCGGGCGTGAAGGTCACGCGCACCGCCGCCACGCGCGCAGGCGCCGGGGCGGAGTTGATCGGGTCCATGTAGACCTCGCCCGTGAAGTAGTCGGGGTTCGGCCGCATCGTCGGCCGCCCGGCCCGGGTGATCTCCGCCATGTCTCAGCTCCCTTTCTTGTTCGCCAGCCGCGCCTTGCGGCCGCGTCGGCCCGCCTTGGCCTCGTAGGGGTTGTCGCCCTTGCGCCATTCGAGGCGGATGGGCGTGCCCTCCAGCCCGAAATCGCGCCGCAGCCCGTTGACCAGAAACCGCTTGTAGCTGTCCGGCAGGTCGTCGGGGCGCGAGCAGAAGGTGATGAAGGTCGGCGGCCGCGCCTTGGCCTGGGTCATGTAGCGCAGGCGGATGCGTCGGCCGCCCGGGGCGGGCGGCGGATGCGCCGAGGTCATCTCGTACAGCCAGTCGTTGAGCTTGGACGTGGAGATGCGCGTGTTCCAGATGTCGCGCAGGTCCAGAACCGCCTGCTTGAGCCGGTCCAGCCCCTGCCCGGTCTTGGCCGACACCGCCACCAGGGGCGCGCCCTTGAGCTGCGGCAGCAGGCGCTCGAATTCCGTCTCCAGAGCCTTGAGACGGGCCTGGCGGTCCTGCGCCAGGTCCCATTTGTTCACCGCGACGACCACCGCGCGGCCCTCGCGTTCGGACAGGTCGGCCAGCTTGAGGTCCTGCGTTTCGAACGGAACCTCCTGGTCGAGCAGCAGGATCACCACCTCGGCGAAGCGCACGGCGCGCAGGCCGTCGCTGACGGAGAGCTTTTCGAGCTTGTCCTGCACCTTGGCGCGCTTGCGCATGCCGGCGGTGTCGAAGAGGCGGGCGGGTTGGCCCAGCCAGTCGACCTCCACGGCGATGGCGTCGCGGGTGATGCCCGCCTCGGGGCCGGTCAGCAGGCGGTCCTCGCCCAGCAGGGCGTTGACCAGCGTGCTTTTGCCGGCGTTGGGGCGGCCGAGCACGGCGACCTGCAGGGGACGCTCCGCATCCTCGGCGTCGACGTCGCCGGGCGCGACCGATTCCACGCGGGGCAGCAGCGCGGCGTAGAGCTCGGCCATGCCCTCGCCATGCTCGGCCGAGAGGGCGATGGGCTCCCCGAGGCCCAGGGAATAGGCGTCGAGGGCCGCGGCCTCGCCGGCGTTCCCCTCGGCCTTGTTCACGCCGAGGATCACGTCGGCGCCGCGGCGGCGCAGCGCCTCGGCGAACTGACGGTCCTGGGGCAGCAGGCCGGCGCGGGCGTCGGTGAGGAAGAGAACGGCGTCGGCGAGGCCCACGGCCTGTTCCGAGAGCGCGGTCATGCGGCCGGACAGGGAGCCGGCCTCCGCCTCCTCCAACCCCGCGGTGTCCACGACGGTGAAGCGCAGATCGCCCAGGCGCGCCTCGCCCTCGCGCAGGTCGCGGGTGACGCCGGGGCGGTCGTCGACCAGCGCCAGACGCTTGCCCACCAGTCGGTTGAACAGCGTGGATTTGCCGACATTGGGCCGGCCGATGAGGGCGAGGGTGAAGGCCATGCGTCGGCCGGGGCGGTCAGCGGAAGGCGAGCAGGTCGCCCGCATCCGTCAGCACGAAGATCGTTCCGCCCGCCGCCGCGGCGCCGGCGGAGGCGCCGCCGGGGGCCTCCGTCTCGCCCAGCGTGGCCCCGGTCTGCGGATCGAAGGCCACCAGCCGCCCGTCGGAGGCGCCGACCAGAAGGCGGCCGCCGGCCAGCACCGGACCGGACCAGGTGATGGGGTCCTCGCGATCCTCCGGATCCTCGTAGCCGTCGAGCGTCGCGGACCAGAGCGTTTCGCCCGTCATCACGTCGAGCCGCATCAGCCGCGGTTCGGTCGTGGCGAGGTAGAGCGAGGTGTCGTCGGCCCAGGCCGGCGCCAGCGAGCCCAGCTCCCGCTGCCACAGGCGCCGGCCCGAGGCGCCTTCGAAGGCGGCGTAGGCGCCCCCGGCATTGCCGGCCGCCACGATCGGCGCGCCGTTGGAGGCGCGCGCCACCACGGGGGCGGAGGTCACGTCGGGAAAGGCGGCCAGCCCCTCGGACCCCGCGGGAGAGATCAGGACGCCGGTCCACAGGCGAAGGCCGCGCGCGGTGCGGATCAGCTGCAGC
>JBCBYE010000747.1:0-2134 GCA_039816075.1 Pseudomonadota bacterium
CCCAGACCCGACCTATGAGACCTGGCCAGCCGCGCTTTGCGCGGCCGCGTCACGAGGGGGGTCGATCCCCCCGAGGGGCGCACGCCGAGAGGCTCTGCGAGCCCTTGCCGCCCCGCCCCGCCCGCCGCATGCTCCGCTCGGAAAATAACGAATGCGGGGAGGACATGCGCCATGGCGACCGTCAAGCTTCTGGCCGACGAGCAGCTGAGCGCGGAGGCGGCGGAGGTCTTCGCCGACATCCGCTCCACCCGCGGCGGCGATTTCGTGAACAACTTCTGGCGCTCGCTGGCCCATGATCCGGCGCTGCTCAAGGACGTCTGGACCGCGGTCAAGACGACCATGAAGGACGGCGCGCTGGATCCGCTGACCAAGGAGCTGATCTACATCGCCGTCTCCTCCGCCAACGGCTGCAGCTATTGCGTGCATTCGCACACCGCCTCGGCCCGCGCCAAGGGCCTGACCGAGGCGCAGCATGCGGAGCTGGTCGCCGTCATCGGCCTCGCCGGCCGCACCAACCATCTGGTCACCGCGCTGCAGACGCCGGTCGACGCGGCCTTCGACGCCGAAGCCTGTAGGAGCCTCCCATGTCCGACTACGTGATGAGCGTGCCCGCCCCCGGCGGCCCCGAGGCGTTCGAAAAGCGCGCGGTGGACGTGCCCGCCCCGGGACCGGGGGAGGCGCTGGTGCGCCATACCGCGGTGGGGCTGAACTATCTGGACACCTACCACCGCTCCGGCCTCTACCCGTGGCCGGTCGAGAAGGATCTCGTCCCCGGCTCCGAAGGCGCGGGCGTGGTGGAGGCGGTGGGCGAGGGCGTGAGCGTCGTCGCGGTCGGCGACCGCGTGGCCTACACGCATCCCTTCAACGCCTATGCGACCCGGCGATGCCTGCCGGCGGATCGGCTGGTGAAGATCCCCGAGGGGGTCGACGACGCGCAGGCCGCCTCGCTGATGATCAAAGGGCTGACGGCGAGCTACCTTATCCACGACACCTTCAAGGTGACGGCGGGGACGGTCGTGCTGTCCCAGGCGGCCGCCGGGGGCGTGGGGCTGCTGCTGGGCCAGTGGCTGGCCATGAAGGGCGCGACCTCCATCGGCACGGCGGGCGGGCCGGCGAAATGCGAGCTGGCGCGCGCGGCGCTCTACGATCACGTGATCGACTACAACGCCGAGGATTTCGTGGCGCGGGTCAAGGAAATCACCGGCGGCGCCCTGTGCCACGTGGCCTATGACAGCGTGGGCAAGAGCACCTGGAAGGGCTCCATGGCCTGCCTGCGCCCGCGCGGCATGATGGTGACGTTCGGCCAGTCGAGCGGCATGATCGAGGGGTTCGAGCTGGGGATGCTGGCGGCGGGCGGGTCGCTGTCGATCTGCCGTCCCACGCTGTTCAACTACATCGCCACGCGCGAGGCGCTGGAGGCGCGGGCGGCGGAGATGTTCGGCCTGGTGGCCAAGGGCCTGCTGAAGGTCAGCGTGAACCAGACCTTCGCGCTCGACGAGGCGGCCGAGGCGCATCGGGCGCTGCAGGCGCGCGAGACCACGGGCGCGTCGGTGCTGCTGCCCTGAGGGGCGGCGCCCGGCAGCGCCGAAGGCGGCCCCGGATCAGGTCCGGGGCGCCGGTCTCGGGACGGTGAAGCGGCGGTCGCAACGCGCCCCGTTCGTCCCGAGCGCAACCTCCGGCACGAAGGCGGGTCGTCGAAAGGGTCGAGGCTCGCAGGCGCTGTCGGCGCGGCGCGCGGCTCGGCCCGGAGGTCGCGTCGGACCTGGCGTGAATGCCGGGCGATGGCGCGCGGCGCGTTGGGCGAAGGCACGTCTTCGCACCCTCTCGGCAAGCTGCGAAAACATCGGTCCAAGAGCTGCGCTGGGCATCGCGCCTGCCGGCGAACCCGGCAGCGCCGCAACGGGGGCGTCGCATCGGTGATGCGCCTCCGGCGCAATGCCGGCCCAGATGCGCCTTGGATGCGCCTCCGGCGCAATGCGCCCTCGGGGGGAGCGCCGGCTCGCCCGTGACCGGCCGCGCCGTCAGCTCTCGTATTCGACCAGCAGGTCCTTGGCGTCGACCTGGGCGCCGGCGCCGGCAGCAGAGGCGAGATGTCGCAGGACGCAGCGCCCTTGTCACCGACAGCTGGCCAGGC
>JBCBYE010000198.1:0-7199 GCA_039816075.1 Pseudomonadota bacterium
GAAGGAGGCCCCGGATCAGGTCCGGGGCGCCGGTCGCGGGACGGCCCGGCGGCGTCCGTCGATCCGACCGCCGCGCGACCGTCTCAGTTCAGGCCGAAGCGGTCGAACAGGCCCTTGAGGTCCTCTTCCGGTCGGGCGCCGATATGCGAGATCACCTCGCCCGCGGCCACGCAGCCCATGGTGCCGCAGGTCAGCAGGTTGCGCTTGCGCGTCAGCCCGTAGAGGAACCCGGCCGCGAAGAGATCGCCCGCGCCCGTGGCGTCCACCCGCTGCATGGGCGCGGCCGGCGCATGCACCGTGCGCTCTCCGTTGAGGATGTAGGCGCCCGAGGGGCCGACGGTGACGGCGACCAGCTCCACCTCCTTGCGGGCCATGTCCATCGCCTCCTCCAGCGCGGCGGCCTGGTAGAGCGAGACGATCTCGTGCTCGTTGGCGAACAGCAGATCGATCTCGTCGATGCACATCTGGCGGAAGAGGCTGCGGTGACGCTCGATGCAGAACGGGTCCGAGAGGGTGATGGCGACCTTGCCGCCCGCCGCCTTGCAGGCGGCGATGGCCTTGCGGAACGCCTCCTGGCTGTCGAACCCGTCGAAGCGGTAGCCTTCCAGATAGATCCAGGCGGCGTCGGCCATCAGCTCTTCGTCGATGTCGTCCGGCGCCAGATCGGCGGAGACGCCGAGATAGGTGTTCATCGACCGCTCGCCGTCCGGCGTGACCAGCACCATGCAGCGCCCGGTCTCCTCCCCTTCCAGCGAGGCGGCGGCCAGGGGCGTGTCGTAGTGCACGCCCAGCGCCCGGATGTCGTGGGCGAAGATGGCGCCCAGCTGGTCGTCCTTGACCTTGCCCACATAGGCCGCGTTGGCGCCCAGCATGCCCAGCCCCGCGATGGTGTTGGCCGCGGAGCCGCCGGAGATCTCCTGCGCCGGGCCCATCATGCCGTAGAGGCCGACCGCGCGTTCGGCGTCGATCAGCTGCATGATGCCCTTTTCGACGCCGTTGGAGTCGAGGAAGCTGTCGTCCACCTTGGCGAGCACGTCCACGATGGCGTTCCCGATGCCGACGACGTCGTAGGTCTTGGCGCTCATGCGGCGTCCCTTTTCGTTTGCGCCGGGGCCCTCAGGGCGTCGGCGGCGCGGGTTTCGGTGTGCGGGGCGCCTTGGCCTTGGGCGGCGCCGTCTTGGGCTCGTAGGGGCAGAGGTCGCGGAGGATGCATGCCCAGCATTTCGGGGACCTTGCCAGACAGTCGTAGCGGCCGTGCAGGATCAGCCAGTGATGGGCGTGGCGCTGGTATTCGGCGGGGACGTGATCCTCGATGGCGCGTTCCACCGCCACGACGTCCTTGCCCGGCGCCAGGCCGGTGCGGTTGCCGACCCTAAAGATATGGGTGTCGACGGCCTGCGCGGGCTGCTCGAACCACATGTTCAGCACCACGTTGGCGGTCTTGCGCCCCACGCCGGGCAGGCTCTCCAGCGCGGCGCGGGAGGTGGGGACCTCGCCCCCGAACTCGTCGATCAGCTTGGCGCTGAGCTTGACGACGTTCCTGGCCTTGTTGCGGAACAGGCCGATGGTCTTGATGTGCTCGATCACCCCCTCTTCGCCCAGGGCCAGCATCTTTTCGGGCGTGTCGGCGATCTCGAACAGCGCGCGCGTGGCCTTGTTGACGCCCTTGTCCGTGGCCTGGGCCGAAAGCGCCACGGCCACAAGCAGGGTGAAGGCGTTGACATGCTCCAGCTCGCCCTTCGGTTCCGGCTCCCGCGCCTGAAAGCGGCGGAAGATCTCGCGGATCGTCGCGTAGGGGAGCTGCTTGGCGGAGGCTGTCATGACGGGGCGGAACACTGGCGTGCGGCGGCGGCGGGCGCAAGCGCGGTCAGGCGACGCGGACCTGCGCCTCGGTGACCACGGCGTGCAGCACCCGGTCCGTCGCCTCGCGCGGCAGGGGCGTTTCGCTGCGCTGCGCCTCGAAGGCGAAGCCGAAGGCCCGTGCGCCAGGCAGTCCCGCCAGCGTGCGGTCATAAAAGCCCCCGCCATAGCCCAGTCGCATCAGGTCGTCGTCGAACGCCACCAGCGGCACGATCAGCGTCCTGGGCGTCAGCCAGTCGCCCTCGGCCGGAACCGCCGCGCCGAACGGCCCCTCGACCAGCGCCGCCCGGGGCGTCCATTCGCGGAAAATCAGCGGCCGCCCGTCGCCCTGGATCACCGGCACGCAAAGACGCCGGCCCTGAGCGTGAAGCGCGGCCATGGCGGGCCGAGGGTCGATTTCCGTGCGGATCGGCAGATAGGCGGCGATCACCTCGGCCGGATCGTCGCGCAGCACCTGCGAAAGGGCCTGCAAACCCGCCTCAGGCGTCGAGGAAAGCCGCGCATGGGCGGTCTTGCGCCTCGCAAAGGCGTCGCGTCGGGCCTGTTTCTTGGCTTCGGTCATCGCGGTCACGCGCGCCAGCCTATGCGGCGCCCGATCCGCGCGAAACCCTGATCACCGCTGCCCCCGGCCAGCGATGCCGCGCCGCGATTCCGGCCGAGCCGCGAGTCCGCTGCCCGGGAATTCCTTTCCATAACATCAACGAAATGCAAATCTTGCCAAACGTCCGCCATGAACGTGAAGCTCGGCCGGCGCGTCCGTACCGGTCGCCCGCAAAGCCAGGCTCGTCCGGGCCGCAAGCTGATCGAGGCCCTGAATGATCATCGAAGACCTTGGCGCCATCGCCATCGCAAACGGGACGTTCCAGCGTCTCGAAACGCCCTCGGCGGCGGTGCTGGACAACGGCGACGTCGCGATCGGTTGGCTGTTCGAGGACACGTTCGGCAGCACGGTCGTGCGCGCGCAGCGGTTCGATCCGCTCTTGCGCGCCGACGGCGCGGTGATCGACGTCGCGTCCGGCAGCGTCGAGATCATCGCCTACGACGTGGTCGCGCTGGATGACGGCGCCTTCGCCTCGACCTTCGCCAACAGCGCTGACGGCCAGGTCGTCGCGGCGACGTTCGATGGCCGGAACGACGCCGCCGGCTCGGCCGTCATCGTGACCTCCAGCCCGGACTTCGCCTTCATCTCGAACGTGTCGGTGGTGCGCCAGGGCGACGACTTCGTGGCCATCCATTCCCGCGATACCGCCGGTTCCAACGCCGAGCCGTTCCTGCATTCCGCCCGCACGCCCGTGGATTTCTCGTCGGCCGCCTCAGCCCCCCTGCGCCTGTTCGCCAACGACGAGGTGCAAACGGCGCCCGACGCCGCCGTGCTGGCCAACGGCAACGTCGCCTACGCCTATCAGGAGGTGCTCAGCGGATTCGGCGACAACAACATCTTCCTCGGCGCGCTGACGCCCCAGGACACGTTCGATCCGCCGCGCGAAAGCACCACCGAGGCGGTCAGCGAAGACGTGCAGCCGCACATCGCGGCGCTGACCGGCGGCGGCTTCGTCGTGGTCTATCAGGCCGGCACGCAGATCCTCATGCGCCTGCATGACGAGGATGCGCGGGGCTTGCGCGACGTGCAGGCGCCGATCAACCTTCAGGCGGGGGATCAGGCCTTCGACGTGACCGCGCTGCCTGATGGCGGCTACGTCATCGCCTTCGCCACGGCGAACGTGGACCAGTCCACGACCAGCGATCAGATCCGCGTGCGCCGCTTCGACGCCAATGGCGACAACGTCGGTTCGGGCTTTACTCTGGCGCTGCTGGACAACGCCTCGGCCTCCACCGTCGCGGGGCTGAACGCCGAGACGACCGAAGACGGGCGCGTCCTGATCACCTGGGGCGACCGGCTGAACGGCGACGCGGTGCTGAACGCACGGATCCTGGATTTCCGCACCGGCGAGATTCGCGGCGACGGCGACGCCAACGTTCTGGTCGGCGTGCTGGATGCGGCCAACGAAATGTTCGGCCTGGGCGGCGCGGACGTGATCTTCGGCCGGGCCGGCGCGGACGATCTGCGCGGCGGCGGCGCGGCCGACCTGCTGTCGGGCCGGGCCGGCGCCGACATGCTGCTGGGCCAGGCCGGCAACGACGAGATCCGCGGCGGCGGCGGCGCGGACGTCGCCAAGGGCGGCGCGGGCGCGGACACCGTCGTGGGCGGTCGCGGCCGCGACGATCTGGATGGCGGCGGCGCCGGCGACGTGATCGAGGGCGGGCGCGGCGTCGACGCCCTCGCCGGCGGAGGCGGACGCGACAGCTTCATGTTCTCGCAGGGCGACCGACGCGACACGATCTCGGATTTCAAGGATCGGCGTGACAAGCTGGTCTTCGAAAGCGGGGCCGAGCGGTTCGCCGATCTCGACATCCGCCAGAAGGGCGACGACGTGGTCGTGTCCTACGGTGACCGCAAGGACGCCATCATCCTGGAAAACTTCGAGGCCGACGATCTTACCGCGCGCGACGTGATGTTCGTCTGACGAACGTCGCATCGGCGCGATGGCATCCCCTAGGGGAATCGAACCCCTGTTTCCACCGTGAGAGGGTGGCGTCCTAACCGCTAGACGAAGGGGACAGGCCTCGCGCCGCGATGGGCGGCACATAGGGAAGCGGGCGGGGCGGAGTCAAGAGCCCGGCGCCCCCCGCCGCACCGGCGTGGCGGAGATCAGCGCGCCGTCGGCGCGGCGGTAGATCAGCAGCCGCTCCTCGCCCCCCGGCGCGCGGATCAGGACCGACAGCTCCGCCCCCGCGCCGCCCAGGGCCAGCACCTCCGCCCCCTCGGGCAGGACCGGCGCCTCGGCCGTCACGGGCACGGCGCCCGACAACGGCCCGGCGAGGCGCCAGGCCACGGTGCCGGCGATCACCACCATCCCGAGGATCAGCACCGCCGTCAGCGCCGTCACCAGCCGCCTGAGGGCGCGCAGGCGCGGGGGTTCGGGAAACTCCTCCTCGTCGCCCGGGCCGGCAGGGGGTAGAGACGCGGTCATGGACGAGCCTTTCGAGGACGAGCCCGCCGCGGACGCGGCGGCGCGGGGCGCAGGCGCCGCGGACCGGGACGCCGAGGCGCCCCTGGTGGTGCCCGCGAGCCTGGCCGGCGCGCGGGCGGACAAGGCGCTGGCGGCGCTCGCCCCGCCCTGGCTGAGCCGGTCGCGCCTGCGCGCGCTGATCGAGGAGGGCGCGGTGCGCCGCGACGGAGCGGTGGTGCGCGACCCCCGCGCCAAGGTCAAGACCGACGAGGTCTGGACCGTCGTCGCCCCGCCCCCCGCCCCGGCGGCGCCGCGGCCCCAGGCGATCCCGCTCGCCGTGGCCTATGAGGACGCGCATCTGATCGTGGTGGACAAGCCCGCCGGCATGGTGGCGCATCCCGCGCCCGGCGCCCCGGACGGCACGCTGGTCAATGCGCTGCTGCACCATTGCGCCGGCTCGCTCAGCGGCGTCGGGGGCGTGGCGCGGCCGGGCATCGTGCATCGCATCGACAAGGACACTTCGGGCCTGCTGGTCGCCGCCAAGACCGATGCGGCGCATCAGGGCCTCGCCGCGCTCTTCGCCGCCCATGACGTGGATCGCGAGTATCAGGCCATCTGCCGCGGCGCGCCCGATCCCGGCGGCGCCCGCCTGCGGGCCTTGCCGGGCGTGACGGCGGAGGCCGGCGGCTGGCTGCGGATCGAGGGGCTGCTGGGCCGCCACCCGTCGGATCGCAAGAAGATGGCCGCCGGCGTCGCCGGCGGCCGGCGCGCCGTCACCCATCTGCGGACGGAGGCGCGGGCCGGGCCGCCGGACCGCCCCGTCGCCGCGCGCCTGACCTGCCGGCTGGAGACCGGGCGCACGCACCAGATCCGCGTGCATGCCGCCTGGCTGGGCCACCCGCTGATCGGCGATCCGGTCTACGGCCGCGTGCAGCCGGTGGCCCTGGACGCGCTGGACGCGCCGGGCCGCGCCGCGCTGGCCGGCTTCGCGCGTCAGGCGCTGCACGCGGCGGTGCTGGGCTTCGCGCATCCCGTGACCGGCGAGGTCCTGCGGTTCGAGGCGCCTCCGCCGCCCGATTTCGCCGCGGTGGCGGAGGCGCTGGGTCTGTCGCCCCGCGCCTAGGCCGCGCGGCGGCGCCTCGCGCGGAGGCGGTCGCGGCCGCCGCGGCGTGGACGGTCATCCGCGTCCCGCGGTCGGTCTCGAGGCCGCCGCGCAAGATGACCCAAGGGTCGGGGGCGCCCGGTCGTCCGGGACCTTACGCGACCCTTGCGCGACCCGTGCGCGACCCCGGCGGAGGAGGCGGTCTTGGTGAACGACGGCCCGGTTCGCGAACGGCCGGGCGGTTCGAGGCGGGGGCCGGCGCGGCGGGGTCCGGCGCGGCCCTCCGGCTTGCACGGCGGCGGGGCGGCGCCCATATCCTTTGGCTGAACGGCGCGTCAGACGCTTGTCCGGAACGACCAGCCGCCCCCGGGGGGCGCCGGCGACAGAGGGAAGACGATGAGCAACTACTCCAAGCTGCCGGCCCCGTCGCCGGAACAGGGCATGAGCCGCTACCTCTCGGAAATCCGCAAGTTTCCGATGCTGGAGCCGGAAGAGGAGTACATGCTCGCCAAGGCCTGGACCGAGCGCGAGGACAAGGAGGCGGCGCACAAGCTGGTCACCTCTCACCTGCGCCTCGCCGCCAAGATCGCCATGGGCTATCGCGGCTACGGCCTGCCCCCGGCCGAAGTGATCTCGGAGGCGAATGTGGGCCTGATGCAGGCGGTCAAGCGCTTCGACCCCGAACGCGGCTTTCGCCTCGCCACCTATGCGATGTGGTGGATCCGCGCCGCGATCCAGGAATACATCCTGCGCAGCTGGTCCCTGGTGAAGATGGGCACCACCGCCGCGCAGAAGAAGCTGTTCTTCAACCTGCGCAAGGCCAAGAACCGCATCGGTGCGTTGGAGGAGGGCGATCTGCGCCCCGAGAACGTGCAGAAGATCGCCGAGAACCTCGGGGTGACCGAGCAGGAGGTGGTGGCCATGAACCGCCGCCTCTCCGGCGGCGATGCCAGCCTCAACGCGCCCCTGAAGTCCGACGGCGAGGGCGCCGCGGAATGGCAGGACTGGCTGGCCGACGAGGATGCCGACCAGGCCGCCGCCTATGCCGAGCAGAACGAGCTGGAGAGCCGGCGCGAGCTGCTGATGGCCGCCATGGACGGGCTGAACGAGCGCGAGCGCCACATCCTGACGGAGCGTCGCCTCAAGGAAGATCCGGTGACGCTGGAGGACCTGAGCAAGGTCTACGACGTCAGCCGCGAGCGCGTGCGCCAGATCGAGGTGCGCGC
>JBCBYE010000140.1:0-8461 GCA_039816075.1 Pseudomonadota bacterium
CGGGCGCCAGCGCCCAGGCCAGCGCGCCGGTCGCCGCCGCCCAGATCGCCGCGATGGCGAACGCGCCGCCCATGACCAGGGACCTCCTCGTGCCGCTGCGCGCGCCGCGGCCGGCGCGGCAGCTCAGACGAACTCGACCTTGAGGACTTCGTAGCTTTTGCCGCCGCCGGGGGTCATGACCTCGACGCTGTCGCCCTCGTCCTTGCCGATCAGGGCGCGGGCGAGGGGCGATTTGAGGTTGAGGCGTCCGGCGGCGATGTCGGCCTCGGTCTCTCCGACGATCTGGAACGTCTTTTCCTGGTCGGTGTCCTCGTCGACGAGGCGGACCGTGGCGCCGAACTTGATGGCGCCGGACAGCTTTGCGGGGTCGATGACGTCGGCGCGGGAGATCAGGCCCTCGATCTCCTGGATCCGGCCCTCGATGAAGCTCTGTTTCTCGCGGGCGGAGTGATACTCGGCGTTTTCGCTGAGGTCGCCATGTTCGCGCGCCTCGGCGATGGCGCGGATGATCGCCGGCCGCTCCGAAGACTTGAGGGTCTTGAGCTCGGCGTCTAGCGCGGCGAAGCCGCGGGCCGTCATCGGAACCTTTTCCATGCCGTCGCCTCCTTTCCTGGAAGGCTGCGCCCCTTGGCGGGGCGTCGTGTCCGAAACGAAAGTCAGCCGCGCCCGGCATCGGCGCGGCTGTTTCGTTCTGGAAGGGTAAGAAGCGCCCGGTAGGGTTGCAAGGGGGCGTCTTCGGCCGGTCGAGGCGGCGTCCTGGCGCCGGCGTCGGGCGCCAGCGAGGGCGGAGGCGGCGGCGTGCGGGCGCGGCGAGCGGGCGCGGCGTGCGGGGACGGTCGCGGGATCAGCCCGCGTCGGCCCCCGTCTCCTCGCGCCAGTGGCGGCGGCAGAGGGAGACGTAGCGCTCGTTGCCGCCGATCTCGACTTGCGCGCCTTCGGTCAGAACGCGGCCTTCGGCGTCGGTGCGGACGACCATGGTGGCCTTGCGCCCGCAATGGCAGATGGTGCGCACCTCGCGCAGGCTGTCGGCGAGCGCCAGCAGGGCGGCGGAGCCGGGAAACAGCTCCCCCCGGAAATCCACGCGCAGGCCGTAGCACATGACCGGCACGCCCAGATCGTCGGCGGCGCGGGCCAGCTGCCAGACCTGGTCCTTGGTCAGGAACTGCGCCTCGTCGACCAGCACGCAGGCCAGCGGCCCGTCGGCGAGGCGCCCCTCGATCAGCGCGAAGAGATCGTCCTGCGGCTCGTAGGCCGTCGCGCCCGCCTCGATGCCGATGCGGCTGGCGATGCGCCCCTCGCCGGCCCGGTCATCGAGCCGCGCGGTCAGGAGCAGGGTCTGCATGCCCCGCTCCCGATAGTTGTGGGACGCCTGCAGCAGGATCGTCGACTTGCCGGCGTTCATGGTCGAGTAGTTGAAGTAGAGCTTGGCCATCGTCCGGCTTTTTGGGCGACCCGGCCGGCGGGGGCAAGCGCCGGGCCGACGCCGCCCCGAGGCCAGGGGCGCGGCTTTTTCGGCAGATCCGCGTCGAGCAGGGGCCGAAAGAACAGGCCGCTGTCGAAGTCGCAGCCGCGGAAGCGGCGATGGCGCGTGGCGAACACGCCGACGCGGAAATCCGGCGCCCGGTTGAGCAGGCGGCGCGTCTCGATCACGTACAGGATCGCGAGGCCCGGCCACGGCTTTCGCCCCGGGCGCGCCGCTCCGCCGCGTCGGCGTGGCGACCCTTCTCTTCGGCGTGGCGACCTTTGGCGACGGGGTTGCGGAAGGCCGGCGGATCGCGCGGGTTCCGCCGCAGCGCGCCGCCGCCCGCGCGATGTCGGAGCCCTGGATCTCCTCCGGAATGCCCAGCGAGGCCCAGGCCAAGGCGCAGCTCGGGCTGCGATCCATCGCTTCGCGCACCAGGCCCATGCCGCGGTCCACGTCGACGCCGAAGACCCCCAGCGCGCAACCGGCCGGCGCCCGTCACCTCCACGTCGCCGTGCGCGGCGGGGCGCGCATCGTCGTCGTCGGCGGCCTCCACGGCGTCGATCTCCTCGATGGCCTCGCGCAGGCGGGTCTGCTCGACCTTTGGCCGCGCCTTGTGGAGACGGTCGTGGATCGTGAGGCTGTCGCGACAGGCGGGCGCCGGCGCGCCGCTCGCTGGCTTCGAGGACCCGGGCCACGTCCAGCTCCCGCCCAGTTCCCGCCCCATGCGGCGCACGTCCACGGCCGCGCCTTCGTGGACGAAGCTGAAATTGCGGGCGATCTCGAACGGCCAGGGGACGCCGACCAGCGCGGTGATGATGTCCTCGGTCAGCCCGTCGGCGAAGACCCCCTGCTCGGGGTCCGAGTTCATGTTGGCGAGGGGCGGCGCGGCGAGCGAGGGATTGTCGGGCGGGCACGGCGCGTCCTGCGCCCGCGCGGGCGTCGCGGCGGCCCCGCCCAGCGCATAGGCCCGAACGAAGCGGCGTCTGCGGCCAGGTTCGCGGCGAGGCGGCGGTCCGTCATGGGCTAAGGGTTTCGTGCGGATCGACCGGACCTTGGACGGCGCGCGCCGCGGGGGGAATCGGGCGCGGCGGGCGCGCGGCTTTGCGCGCGGGGTCTGTTCCGGTATCGTTCCGCATCCCACATATGGTGGAACCCGATTCGGAGGACCCCGACATGTCCGCCTTCGCCGCCCCTATCGCCGAACAGATCTGGGACATGAAGTATCGCTTCAAGTCGCCCGACGGCGCGCCCGTCGACGCCTCGTTGGAGGCGACGTGGGACCGGGTGGCCGCGGCGCTCGCCTCGGTCGAGGCGGACCCGGCGGCATGGACGCCGCGGTTCCGGGCGGCCCTGGACGATTTCCGCTATCTGCCTGCCGGGCGCATCCTGGCCGGCGCGGGGACGGAGCGGTCGGTGACGCTCTTCAACTGCTTCGTCATGGGGACCATCGAGGATTCCATGTCCGGCATATTCGAGGCGCTGCGCGAGGCGGCGCTGACGCTGCAGCAGGGCGGCGGCATCGGCTACGATTTCTCGCCCATCCGCCCGCGCGGCGCGGCGGTGGCGGGGGTCGGGGCCGACGCTTCGGGGCCGCTGAGCTTCATGGACGTCTGGGACGCCATGTGCCGCACGATCATGTCCGCCGGCTCGCGCCGCGGGGCGATGATGGCGACGCTGCGCTGCGATCATCCGGATATCGAGGCGTTCATCGAGGCCAAGCGCGACCCGGCGCGGCTGCGCATGTTCAACCTGTCGGTGCTGGCGACCGACGCCTTCATGGAGGCGGTGCGCGAGGACGCGGCCTGGGACCTGACGTTCGACGGCACGATCTACCGCACGGTGCAGGCGCGGGCGCTGTGGGATCGGATCATGCGCGCGACATACGACTATGCGGAGCCCGGCGTGATCTTCATCGACCGCATCAACCAGGCCAACAACCTCGCCTATGTCGAGGACATCTCCGCCACCAACCCCTGCGGGGAGCAGCCGCTGCCGCCCTACGGCGCCTGCCTTCTGGGTTCGGTCAACCTGGCGCGGCTGGTGCGCGCGCCGTTTTCGGACGACGCGCATGTCGATGAGGACGAGCTGGCGGAGCTGGTCGCGACGGCCGTGCGCATGATGGACAACGTCGTGGACGCCTCGCGCTTTCCGCTGGAGGCCCAGGCGAGGGAGGCGCGGGCCAAGCGGCGCATCGGGCTGGGCGTGACGGGGCTGGCCGACGCGCTGCTGATGACGGGTCTGCGCTACGGCTCCGACGACGCGGCCGCGCGGACGGAGGCGTGGCTGCGCGCGGTGGCGCGGGCGGCCTACCTGGCCTCGGTGCAGCTGGCGCGGGAGAAGGGGGCGTTCCCGCTTTTCGATGCCGAGGCGTTCCTGGCCTCGCCCACAATGCAGGCGCTGGACGCGGACGTGCGCGAGGCCATCGCGGCGCATGGCATCCGCAACGCGCTGCTGACCTCCATCGCGCCGACGGGAACGATCAGCCTGCTGGCGGGCAACGTCAGCTCCGGCATCGAGCCGGTCTTCGCCTTCTCCTACACCCGCAAGGTGCTGCAGCCCGACGGGACGCGGACGGAGGAGGAGGTGGTCGACTATGCCGTGGCGGAGTGGCGTCGCCTGCATGGCGACGCGCCCCTGCCGGAGCATTTCGTCGACGCGCAGACCCTGGCGCCCGAGGACCACGTCAAGATGCAGGCGGCGGCGCAGCGGTGGGTGGATTCAAGCATCTCCAAGACCATCAACGTGCCCGAGGACATCGATTTCGAGGCGTTCAAGGACGTCTATGCGCAGGCCTATCGCACGGGCTGCAAGGGTTGCACGACGTATCGGCCGAACGCGGTCACGGGATCCGTCCTGACGGTCAGCGAGGCCCCCAAGGCCGAGGCGCAGGCGGCGACGCCCGCGCCCAAGACCGACGGAGAGGTCGTCTACATCGCAGATCCGCTCGACCGGCCCGAGGCGCTGGAAGGTCAGACCTACAAGATCAAATGGCCGGAGAGCGCCCATGCGCTCTACATCACGCTCAACGACGTGACCGTCGCGGGGCGGCGACGACCTTTCGAGATCTTCATCAACTCCAAGAACATGGAGCACTACGCCTGGACGCTGGCGTTGACGCGCATGATCTCGGCCGTGTTCCGGCGCGGCGGCGACGTCAGCTTCGTGGTGGAGGAGCTGAAGGCCATCTTCGACCCGCGCGGCGGCGCCTGGATGGAGGGGCGCTACGTCCCGTCGATCCTCGCGGCCATCGGCGGGGTGATCGAGCGGCACATGATCGACATCGGCTTCATGGACGGCGCAGGTCTGGGCCTGAAGCAGGACCCGGCTCTGCGCGCGGCGGCGGTGGGCCAGTCCCCGGGCGCACCCTGTCCGAACTGCGGAGAGCTGGCCATGCAGATGCAGGAAGGGTGCATGACCTGCCTGAACTGCGGCTATTCGAAGTGCGGCTGACGCGCGGACGCGCGGCGCATCGCTGACTTATGGGCGGACGGACGGGCTGGTCTGAAGCCGCGCCGGTCCGCCGCCTCAGCGGCTGATGGAGGTGAGAAGCGCCGGCGCATCCCCGCGCGGCGCGTCGCCCTCGGCGCCGGCCACGCGCAGCGCATCGTAGAGTTCGCTCCGCAGCTTGGGGATGTGCTCGTCGATCAGCTCGTCGAGCACCTCGCGGTCGCGCCAGCGCATCTTCTCGAACGATTGCAGGCCGCGTTTTTCGGCGATCTCCTGCGCGCGAGGCCGCACCTCGGCCCAAAGGGCGCGCAGATCCTCGGCGCGGTCGCGGACCAGAAGCTCTCGGTCGTGCATCTTTTCGAAAAGTTCGTCCAGGCGGGCGACGAGCCGTTTTTTGGCGCGGGGCAGCGTGACGAGCTCCACCACCGCGATCAGGGCCAGCGCCAGAACGCCCAGCACCGGCAGGGCGATGATGAGCCCGGTGAAGGCGACGGCGCCGCCCAGCCCCGCGAACAGCAGGAACAGCAGGCTGCGCCACAGCGCGCGGCGGTTGCGGTAGCGGTGCGCGGCCTCGTCGATGACGCGGCAATGCAGGCGCACTCGCTCCGCATAGGCGTGCATCTGAGTGATCTGGTTGTCCATCCGGCGCGTGGGCGCGCGGCGCAGCTGCTCGATCAGGTCGGCGCGCGCCTTTTCGAAATCGTCCATCGGCAAGGCGGAGCGGGGGCGCCCGTCCACGGGCACGAAGGTGTTGTAGATCATCGGCAGGTCCTTGCGCGGAATGACCTTGCCGAGGTTCCAGCACAGGGCGCCGTAGGCCCGGGCGAAATCGTGCAGATTCTGGAACCGGTCCATTTTATTGAGCACGATCAGCAGCTTGTGGTCGATGCCCGCCAGAGATTCCTTGAACACCTGCAGCGTTTCGCCGGTGGTGCCGGGCTTGTCGGGATCGAAGAAGATCAGGACCAGATCCGCGCGTTCGGCGAACCAGCGCACCACGCCGGGAAAGTCGTAGCCGCGGCCGTTCTCGGCCTTGGCCTCGTCGATCATGCCGGGGCTGTCGATCAGCGTGACGGCGCGCAGCAGATCGGCCGGGCGCAGCTTGAGCCGAATATGCGAAACAAGCTGGTCGCCGAAATGGCGCAGACCCTCGTAGGGCAGATCCGGGTTGCTAACGACCGAAGGGCCGTCGCGGTCGGTTTCGGAGGGGCCGTGCGTGATGATGGTGAAGCTGTCGTCGGTGGGGGCGACGCCGGTCTTCTGCACCTCCGCCCCCAGCAGGTGGTTCACGAAGGTCGACTTGCCGGAGGAGTGGTTGCCCAGCAGCAGGACCTGGGGCGGGCGCTGCAGCTCCCCCACGGTGGGGGGGCGGCGGAACATGAACTGGTCGGCGAGCGGCTCCAGCGGATCGCCGTAGAAATCCCGGACCCGATCGGCGAACTGTTCCATGACGTGCTGCAAGGGTCGCCCTCTTCAGGTTGCCGGCGCGCGGCCGTTCGGGATCGGCGCTGCACTTAGTCTGCCGCGGCCGAGTTCCAATGGCCGACGCAACCTCGGCGCGGTTGCGCCGCAGCCTTTCCAAGAGGCGGGGCGATGCGGCGCGGGCGCGGGCGTCGCCTGGCGCAGGGCGCCGCCGGGCTGCGAACGATCGCGCCGGCCCCGCACGAATCGCGCTAGTCTGGCGGGATGCGTCGGCAGAGGAACGCGCCCATGCCCATCCCCACCATCGACTTCGCCCCGTTCCTGTCCGGCTCGCCCGAGGGCAAGGCGCAGGTGGCCGCCGAGATCGACGCCGCGGCGCGCGACATCGGGTTCTTTCTGCTCGACGGGCATGGCGTCGAGCGACCGCTGATCCAGGAGACCTATGCCGCCGTCTCGGCCTTTTTCGACCTGCCGGAGGCGGAGAAGCTGCGCATCAAGCAGCCGGCGCCCGAAATCTCGCGCGGCTACACGCCCTTTCAGGGCGAAGGGCTGGCCGCGGGGCTGGGGGAGGCGACGCCGCCGGACCTGAAGGAAATGATCGACATCGGCCCCGTCGACGTGCCGCCGCCCGGTCCGGACACGGACTACTGGCACGGGCCGGAGGCGGGGAGTCATTTTCACCCCAACCTCTGGCCCGCCGCGCCCGAAGGGTTCGAGGCGACGCTGACCGCCTATTATCGGCGAATGAACGCGCTGGCCGACGATCTGATGCGGACCTTCGCCCTGGCGCTGGACCTGCCGGAGGCGTTTTTCGCCGACAAGCTGGACCGCAACATGTCGGCCCTGCGCGTCATTCGTTATCCGGAGCTGAGCGCGCCGCCCGCGCCGGGTCAGCTGCGCGGCGGCGCGCATACGGATTACGGCACGCTGACCATCCTGGCCGCGGACCGCGCCGTGGGCGGGCTGCAGGCGCAGCGCAGGTCCGGCGAGTGGGTCGACGTGGCGCCGGCGCCGGGGACCTACGTGGTCAACATCGGCGACGCCATGCAGGTCTGGACCAACGACCGCTGGGTTTCGACCCTGCACCGCGTGGTCAATCCGCCGGCGGAGCTGGCCTCGACGGCCCGTCGGCACTCCCTGCCCTTCTTCCATCAGCCGAACCACGACGCCCGCATCGCCCCGCTGCCCTCCTGCGTGGCGGAGGGCGAGACGCCGCGGCATCCGCCCATGACCTTCGGAGAACACTGGATGTCGAAATGGATGGCGACCAAGACTGAGTGAGCCGGCGCGCGCAGGCGCGCAGACCCCATCGCCGCGACGAGGTTCGAGGACGGATGCGGGAAAGACCCGCGCAGGTCGGGGGCGCCTCGGACTTCACCTGAGGTTAACTTTACGGTACCGTCTCGGTGCAACTCGGATCTGAGGGGATCTCGCACATGACGACACGCATCGCGGCCGCAGCGGCGGCCTTCGTGCTGGCCGCCGCGCCGGCTTTCGCTCTGCCGGTCGAACGGCTGGTCTTCAAGGTGGCCGACTCGACGCCCGCCCCCACCAGCGCGGGCTTCATCGACGCCTGGCAGGGCTGGATCAATCCCGGCGGCTTCAACGAGGGCGCCGCGCAGGCGACGTCGCTGACGAACAACGGCTTCGACTACAAGGACAGCTGGGTCGATTCGAACTGGGGCGTCGTCGATCAGGTGCGCGTCTCGATGTATTCGGGCGGCGTGGAGCAGCGCTTCATGCTCTTCAACCCGGGCGCGACGCCGGCGGACTTCTTCGACCGCGCGAACTATGCCGGCGGCTCCTATCAGTTGGCGAACCTGCCGGTGGAGGGCTCGGGCGTCGGCGCGTTCTTCTCCACGGCCGGAGACTCCGGGATCGACCGGCACTGGTTCATCAACGACACGTATGGCGGCTGCCCCAGGGATTTCGGCTTTTGGGCCGTGTTGGATCAGCGGCCTCTGAACAACTACATCTGCAACTGGGAAAACGCCGGGGCCACCGCGTTGGGCGAGAACGTGCGCGGCCTGCTTTACGCCACCGGCACGACGGCGACCGACTGGGACAACCGCGGAAACGGGATCGGCGTGGCCGACGTCTTCGCGATCAGCGTGACCTATGACGACG
>JBCBYE010000680.1:0-2437 GCA_039816075.1 Pseudomonadota bacterium
GCCAGGAACGGCAGCAGCACGTCGGCCATGATCCACATGAAGGCGACCAGAACCGCGAGGCCGATGGACCACCAGCGCACCTGTTCGCCGACGCTCAGCGCCATGAAGCTCCTCCCACGGGCCCGGCGCCCGCTCTCAGACGAATTGTTCCCGGATCAGCCGTTCTTCAAGACCATGGCCCGGATCGAACAGCAGCGTATGCGTGACCGAGGGGTCGAGCGCCACCGTCACGCGCGTCACATGGCGCACTTCCTGGTTGTCGGCGGTGGCGGAGACGGGGCGATGCTCCGGCTCGTCCACCTCCAGCGTCACCTTGGCGGACGTGGGCAGCAGCGCCCCGCGCCAACGCCGGGGCCGAAACGCGGAAACGGGCGTCAGCGCCAGCACCTCCGCCCCGATGGGCAGGATCGGCCCGTGCGCGGAGTAGTTGTAGGCGGTCGAGCCGGCGGGCGTGGCCACCATCACGCCGTCGCAGATCAGCCCGTCCATGCGCTGCTTGCCGTCGATGAAGATGCGGATCTTGGCGGCCTGGTGGCGCTCGCGCAGCAGGGACACCTCGTTGATGGCGCGCGCCGTGCGCACCTCGCCGTCGCGGCACAGGGCGGTCATGCTCAGGGGGCGGATGCGCGCGCGCTCCGCCGCGGCGATGCGCTCGGGCAGGCCGTCCTCCGCATAGGCGTTCATCAGAAAGCCGACCGTGCCCCGATGCATGCCGTAGACCGGCAGGCCGCGCCCCTCCGTCTCCTGCAGGGTCTGCAGCATCAGGCCGTCGCCGCCGAGCGCCACCACAACGTCCGCGCCGTCCGCCGGCGCCTGGCCGTAGCGGTCGGTCAGGCGCTGGAACGCCTCGCGCGCCGCCGGCGCCTCGGATCGCACGAAGCGCAGGCGCGGCGACCACAGATCACCCTCGCGCTCGGCGGGGTCCAGGGGGGAATCGCTTGCCATGGCGGGGCCGCTTGCTCGTTCCGCGCCCGCCATCCGGGGCTGCCGATCCGGAGGATCGCGCGGCCGGGCCCGCGCCGCAAGCCCGCGCGGGCGCGTCGCGCCCGGGGGGACGCGACAAACCCCGCGCCGGGTGCTAACTCCGCTGCGAGATGCGCACACGACAGGAGATCGCCCAGATGGACGCCCGGACCCAGGACGCAGGCTTCTTCACCGAGGCGCTGGCCTCCCGCGACGCCGAGCTTTTCGCCGCGATGACCGACGAGCTGACCCGTCAGCGCGACGAGATCGAGCTGATCGCCTCCGAGAACATCGTCTCCCACGCCGTGATGGAGGCGCAGGGCGGCGTGATGACCAACAAGTACGCCGAAGGCTATCCGGGCCGGCGCTATTACGGCGGCTGCCAGCATGTGGACGTGGCGGAGCGGCTGGCCATCGCGCGGGCCTGCCAGCTGTTCAACTGCAGCTTCGCCAACGTGCAGCCCAACAGCGGCAGCCAGGCCAACCAGGCGGTGTTCCTGGCGCTCATCAAGCCGGGCGACGCGATCCTCGGCATGGATCTGAGCGCCGGCGGCCACCTGACCCACGGCGCCGCGCCCAACGTGTCCGGCAAGTGGTTCGACGCGCATCACTACGGCGTGCGCCGCCAGGACGGCCTGATCGACTACGACGCGCTGGCCGAGCAGGCGCGCGAGGTGAAGCCAAAGCTGATCATCGCCGGCGGCTCGGCCGTGCCCCGTCAGATCGACTTCGCCAAGTTCCGCGCCATCGCGGACGAGGTCGGCGCCTGGCTGCTGGCCGACATGGCGCATTTCGCCGGTCTGGTGGCCGGCGGGCGGCACCCCAACCCGCTGGACCATGTGGACGTCGCCACGACCACCACGCACAAGACCCTGCGCGGCCCGCGCGGCGGCATGATCCTGACCAACGACGAGACCATCGCCAAGAAGGTCAACTCCGCCATCTTCCCCGGCATCCAGGGCGGCCCCCTGATGCACGTGATCGCCGCCAAGGCCGTGGCCTTCGGCGAAGCGCTGCGGCCGGAGTTCCGCGCCTATGCCGCCCAGGTCGTCGCCAACGCCCAGGCCCTGGGCGACAGCCTGATGGCCGGGGGCCTCGACCTGGTGACCGGCGGCACCGACACGCATCTGGTGCTGGTGGACCTGCGCCCCAAGGGCGTCACCGGCAAGGCGGCGGAGGCGGCGCTGGGCCGCGCTCACATCACCTGCAACAAGAACGGCATCCCCTTCGATCCCGAAAAACCGATGGTCACCTCGGGCGTTCGCCTCGGCACGCCGGCGGCGACCACCCGCGGCTTCGGCGAGGCGGAATTCGCCGAGGTCGGCCGCCTGATCGTGGAGGTGCTCGACGGTCTCGCCGCCAACGGCGAGGACGGCAACGGCGCGGTCGAGGCGGCGGTGAAGGCCAAGGCGACGGCGCTCTGCCGCCGCTTTCCCATCTACCCGGACCTCTGAGCGGCGACGCGGGGCGGAAC
>JBCBYE010000584.1:0-3048 GCA_039816075.1 Pseudomonadota bacterium
CTTTGGGTTTACCTTGTACAGAGAATCGTGGGGCGCAGTACTCAACGGAGGGGACCTAGGCCGCAGAAGCGCGGGAGCGGACGGGTGGCAATTCCGCGGGCCCACGTAGTGTAATCGGGGGTGTGGGGCGGAAGTCTGGGGCGGGGGCCTCAGCGATAGGCGGAGTCGGCGAGGAAGCGGGCGGGGTCGGCGGCGGCGAGGGCGCCCTGCACCTCCCAGATGCGGACCAGCCCGATCATCAGCGCCAGCAGCGGCCAGTCGAGCGGGCGCAGGCGGCCGGGGCCGACCCGGCGGGCGACCGAGAGGTCCTCGCGCAGGCCGTGATACGCCGCGCGCAGCGCCGCGCCCCAGCGGCCGGCGGAGGGGCGGCCGGCGGAGGGGCGGCCGGCGGCGCGGCGGCGACGCTCCACCCGTTCGGCCGCCTGAAAGCCCTTGTTGCGGCGCACGTCGATGATGAAGGGCCAGCCGCCATAGGCATGCTCGCACGCCGCCTGGGGGGCGAAGGCGGTGCGCAGGCCGGCGGCGTGCATGGCGTTCTGGCGACGCTCGGCGCTGACGAAGGGGTTGAGGTCCTCGTCCGTCTCCTGCGGATAGGGGAAGCGGCGCAGCGCCTCGATCCGGTAGAGGGCGGCGTTGTTGGAGACGTGCCAGCGCCCGCCCGCCATGGGAATCTCGGCGAAGCCGCGGTCCATCAGGCCCATGACGCGCCGCAACGCCCCGTCGAGCGCCCCGTTGGACGGCCCGTCGGACGGCCCGTCGGACGTCCCGTCGCCGGGATAGACGGTGCGGCCGCTGACCACGTCGGGGCGGTCGTCGGCCTGGATCCGCGCATGCACGGCGGCGAGCCAGCCGGGGCGCACGGCGCAGTCCGCCTCCACCACCGCCACCAGATCGAAGCGGGCCAGGGGCACGGCGGCGTCCTTGAGCGCGGCGGAGCCCTCGACCCTCGACCGCTCCACCCGCAGGCGGGCGCCGTGGCGCAGCAGGGCCGGGGGCGGCGGGGCGGCGTCGCCCTCGGTTTCGAGGATCAGGATCTCCGCCGGAACGCCCGAGGGGTCGCCGAGGAAGGCGTCGGCGGCGGCGATCTCGTCCGCCCAGGTCTTTTCGCCCGGCTCGAAGTCGGAGACGAGGATGAGCGTCACGGGCAGAACGGGCGCGTCGCCGGCGGCGGGACCGGAGTGGGACTCGGGTTCGGATTCGAGCGCGGTCATCGGTGCAAAGAGCCTGCCTTGGCAATAAGGTCGCGGCGTCGGGCGGCTTGCGCCCGGACGTCTGCGAGGCTAGCAGACCGCTCTTCGGATCGACAGAGGCCGCCATGCCCGCCCGCAACCTCGAAGGACGCCCGCCGTCGCAGCGCCAGCTGAAGGTCGGCGAAACGCTGCGCCGCGCGTTGAGCCAGGTGCTGGCCCGCGGCGACGTGCATGATGCGGAGCTGGCGCGGTTCTCCATCACCGTGGGCGAGGCGCGCATGTCGCCGGACCTGCGCCATGCCACGGTCTTCGTGCTGCCGCTGGGCGGCGCGGGGGCGGAGGAGGCGCTGGCGGCCCTGAACCGCAGCCGCGGCGAGCTGCGCCGCGCGGTGACCCGGGCGGTGACGCTGAAATACTCGCCGGAGCTGCATTTCGTGCTGGACGAAAGCTTCGACCGCATGGACGACACCCGCCGCCTGCTGGGCGACGACCGGGTGCGCCGGGACCTGGACGACTGAGCCATGGCGCGGCGCAAGAGCGGACGCGACATCCACGGCTGGCTGATCCTCGACAAGCCGCTGGACGTGGGCAGCACGGAGGCGGTGGGCAAGGCGCGCTGGGCGCTGCAGGCCCGCAAGGCGGGCCATGCGGGCACGCTGGATCCGTTGGCGACGGGGCTGCTGGCCATCGCGTTCGGCGAGGCGACCAAGACCATTCCCTTCGTGACGGAGGCCGAGAAGGGCTATCGCTTCACCGTGCGCTGGGGCGAGGCGACGACGACGGACGACCGCGAGGGCGAGGTGAGCGCGCGGTCCGACGCGCGGCCGAGCGACGCGCAGATCGAGGCCGCCCTGCCCGCCTTTCGCGGCGACGTGATGCAGACGCCGCCGGCGTTTTCGGCCGTGAAGGTGGCGGGCGAGCGCGCCTATGACCTGGCGCGCGACGGCGAGACCGTGGAGCTGGCGGCGCGGCCCCTGCATGTGAGCCGCCTGGAGCTGGTGGAGCGGCCGGACGCGGACCATGCGGTGTTCGAGATGGATTGCGGCAAGGGCGGCTACGTGCGCGCCGTGGCGCGGGATCTGGGCGCGGCGCTGGGCTGTCTGGGTCATGTGGCGGGCCTGCGCCGGGTCTGGTCCGGCCCGTTCGACCTGGCGCAGGCGACGGTGGCCTGGGGCGAATTCGACGGGCTGCGCGAGGACGAGGGCGCGGCGGCGCGCCTGCTGCCGCTGGAGGCGGGGCTGGCGGACCTGCCGCAGGTGCGCGTGACCGAAGCGGGCGCGGCGGCCCTGCGCAACGGACAGGCGGGCGTGGCGAGCCATGCGCCGGAGGGCCTGAACTGGGGCGATCCGGCCTGGGCCAGCCATGGCGAGCGGGCCGTGGCGCTGGGCGTCTGGGGCCCCGGCGTCCTGCGCCCGAGCCGGGTTTTCCAGCACACGGCGCCGGCACGCCTTTGACGTGCCCCCCCCGGACCTGACTCCCCTGACGTGCCCCTCCGGACCTGACTCCCCTGACGCGACTCCTCCGGCCTGACGCCCCGGGGCCGGGTCGTGCGGGCGAGAGGGATCCGAGGGGCGGGCCCGGGACGCGACGCTGCGACGCGACCCTGGGACGCGACCCTGGGACGCAACTCTTGGGACGCGACCCCGGGAAACGACCCAGGGGGCGGCGCGTCAGAGGTCGATGACGATCTTGCCGAAATGGCCGGCGGAGCGCAGGGCGCGGAAGGCCTCGGGGGCGTCCTCGAACGGGACGCGCCGGTCGATGACCGGGCGCAGGGCGTGGGCGGCGACGGCGCGGTTCATCTGCGCGAACATCGCGCGCGAGCCCACATAGATGCCCGTCAGCGTCTGCGAGCGGC
>JBCBYE010000123.1:0-8983 GCA_039816075.1 Pseudomonadota bacterium
GCGAACAGGCGGTCATTGCCCTGATCGCCGAACAGAAAGTCCTTCGCGTCGCCGCCGAACAGCTTGTCGTTGGCGCCCTCGCCCTCCAGCGTGTCGCGACCGTCGCCGCCGAACAGCGTGTCGCCTCCGCCGCCGCCCAGCAGGCTGTCGTTACCGCCGCGCCCCTCCAGAACCTGCTTGCCGGCCCCGCCATGAATGACGTCGCGCGCCGTGGTCGATCCGAGCACGGTGTCGCCCGCCTCCACCCTCGGGTTCGGCACGAGGTAGGCGGAATCGGAGACGAAAGCGTCGAAAGAGGGCTGCGTAAGCTCATCCGCCCGGAACAAAGGCTCGGTCGCGGAAAGATACACCACCCGCGTTGGCGTCAGTGCCGCGAAAAGACTTCCGGAGGTGTTGACCACCGCCTGTATGATGCCCAGCGGACCCGAGACCAGAAAGCCTTCGGAGGGCAGCGGGTCGAGCTGGCCCTCGACCTCCTGCCGCGTCGCGCCGCCCTGCAGCGAGGGGCCGGCGATCGCGTTGTTGGTGGCGCGTTCGTTGACGACGACGGGCGAGGCGAACATGAACCCACCGGCCGCCATGCGAAACCCGACGCTGGAAAACGCTTCGAAAACGGCCATCGGCCCCTCTCCTCCTCCGAAAACGACGCAAACCTTCCACCAAGAGTTAACGTTGCCGGGCCGACGCGTCCACGTTCGCGCCCGATGCAGGACAGGCGGGCGCGCCGCGCCGCCCTCACCCTTTGGGCAACGGCATCGTCAGGGGATCGCCGCAGATCGCCGGGTCCGGCGCGCCCAGCGCCTCGTGATCCTTGCCGTCGTAGTCCAGCCCGCCCAGCACGGTCTGCATCACCGCCAGCCGCGCGCGCCGCTTGTCGTCGGCGCGGATCACGGTCCAGGGCGCGGCGGAGCGGTGGGTGCGGTCGAAGATCTCCTGGATCGCCTCGGAATAGGCGTCCCAGCGGTCGAGGCCCTCGATGTCGATGGGGCTCAGCTTCCACTGCTTGAGGGGGTTGGTCTCGCGCGCCAGAAAGCGGCGCAGCTGCTCCGCCCGGCCGACGGTCAGCCAGATCTTGGTCAGGTGCAGGCCATCCTGCACCAGCATCTCCTCGAAGCCGGGGGTCTGCAGGAACCACCGCTCCCGCTCCGCATCCGTCGAAAAGCCGAAGACCCGCTCCACCCCGCCGCGGTTGTACCAGCTGCGGTCGAAGAACACGATCTCGCCCGCCGTGGGCAGGTGCGCGACGTAGCGCTGGAAATACCATTGGCCGGCCTCGACGTCCGAGGGTTTGGCCAGCGCCACGACGCGCGCGCCGCGGGCATTGAGGTTCTCGCGCAGGCGCTTGATCGACCCGCCCTTGCCGGCGGCGTCGCGCCCTTCCATCACCACGGCGACGCGGGCGCCCGTGGCCTTGACCCAGGCCTGCATCTTCACCAGCTCGACCTGCAGCGCGTCGTAGGCGCGGTCATAGTCCTTGCGGCCCATGCGCGCGTCGTAGGGATAATCGTCGGCCAGCATGTCGTCCGCATCGGCTTTGGCGATGGCCTTGCGGATGGCCTCCGGGGCCTCGGTTTCATAGAACCGCGACACGGCGGCATCGAAGGGCGGGTCGGTGGCGTCCTGGCTCATCCCGTCAGGGTGGCGCGACGAGGAGGGGGAGCGCAATGGCGGAAACGCTGCGGCGGCTGGGGCCGGCGGACGAGGCGGCGGCGCAGGACCTGATCCGCGCCGCCTTCGCGCGGTATGCGGCGGAGCTGGGGCGCGCGCCCTCGCCGGAGGGGTGGCGGGATCTGCCGCGGGCGCTGGACCCCGCGACGGGCCTGGCGCTGGGCCTGGAGCGCGACGGGCGTCTGCTCGCCGGCGCCTTCCTGGAAAAGGGCGAGGACGGCGCCTGGGATCTGGCGCGCCTTGCGGCCGATCCGGGCGCGCCGCGCGGTCTGGGCGCCGTGGCGCTGGATGCCGCCATCGCCGCGCTGCGCGAGGCCGGCGCGCGTCGCCTGACGCTGTCCACGGCCACGCACATGACGGGCGTGCTGCGCCTCTACCGCTCTCGCGGCTTCGCGGTGGAGCGGACCGGCCCGCCGTCGGACCACGGCGACCCGCATGAGCGCAGCTACCTGGCCCTGGCGCTGGATCAGCCCGCCCAGTCGTAGGGAGAGGTCTGGTAGAGCTGGTTCACCCAGTTGCCGTAGAGCAGATGCGCATGGCTGCGCCAGCGGTTGCGCGGCGGCAGGTCGGGGTCGTCGTCCGGAAAATAGTCTCGCGGCAGCTGGATCGCGCCGCCAGCGCTCAGGTCGCGCCGATACTCCTCGTTCAGCGTGCCGCTGTCGTATTCCAGATGGTTGAACATGTAGAGCCGCCGCGCCGCCGGCTCCTCCACCAGACACGGCCCGATCTCGGGCGAGGCGACGAGCACGCGCAGCCCCTCCGGCAGGTCCGCCGCGCGCGTTTCGGTCCAGCGGCTGACCGGCACGCGGAAGCTGTCGGAAAAGCCGTTGAGATAGGGCGAGGCCTTTTCCAGCACCCGATGCCGGAACACGCCGAACAGCTTGGCCGGCAGCTCATGCTTGGGCACGCCGTGAAACCAGCGCAGCATCGCCTGCGCGCCC
The DNA here is from genome assembly GCA_039816075.1 of Pseudomonadota bacterium. Classification (GTDB taxonomy): domain Bacteria; phylum Pseudomonadota; class Alphaproteobacteria; order Rhodobacterales; family Rhodobacteraceae; genus Albimonas. The sequence continues at coordinate 2,610 of JBCBYE010000123.1, forward strand.
CAGCAGACGCCGAAGGTGGAGTGCACGTGCGTCGCCGACCAGTCGAAGATGCGCGTCAGCTCCTCCCAATAGGTCACGTCCTCGAAGGCCAGCGTCTCGATCGGGGCGCCGGTGACGATCAACCCGTCGAAGCGGCGGGCGGAGGCCTCGACCTCCTCGAACGTTTGGTAGAACGCCTCCAGATGCTCGCGATCGGTGTTGCGCGACCGGTGGCCGGTCATGCGGATCAACGTCAGCTCGATCTGCAGCGGGCCCGCGCCGATCAGGCGCGCGAACTGCGTTTCGGTCTGCACCTTCTTCGGCATCAGGTTCAGCAGCCCGATCTGCAGCGGCCGGATGTCCTGCCGCAGCGCCGTTTCGGCCGACATGACCATGACGCCCTCGCGGTCGAGGACGTCGATGGCGGGCAGGCCGGCGGGGATCTTGATGGGCATGACGCGGGGATCCGGAACGAACGCGAAGGCGGGCGGGGCGAGGGCAGGGCGGAGCGTGGCTACATGGCGTCGGCGGCGCGCGTCTCCAACCCTTCGGCGATGGCGGCGACGACGGCGTCGGGTCCTTCGGCGGCGGCCATCGCGTCGGCCTCCACCGTAACGCCCCACTTGTCGGCGATGGCCTGGTAGAGCGGGCGGCGATGGGCGATCTGTCGGGCGAAGCCCCAGCGGATGAAGGCGTCGGGGTCGACGGCATCCTCGGCGTCGCCGGTCTGCTCGCGATACTCCGCCCAGAACGCGTGCAGCATCGCCTCCTGATAATAGATGGGCTTGGGCGCCCGGTCGAACCGGGCCTTCAGCGCCGCCTCGTGCGCCTCCGTCCCGCGGATGTAGACCGGCAGCATGGCGCGCCCCATGGCGTTCAGCACCGGGTCGCGCGGATCATGCGGGTCCACCACTTCGCAGATGGAGCCGGAGGTGTCGCAGACGAAGTTGGCGTAATCGTAAAGCTCCGTCGCGCGGCCGATAAAGGCGCGGGCGTCGAGCATGGCGGCGATCTCCGCCTCGCGGTGCTGGCGCTGGCGTTGAACGTAGTCGTCGAACGGGATGCCGCCCTGCGCCGGATCGCCCGGCTTGCCCAGCCAGGTGCTGAGCGGGGTGAGATTGTGAAAGCTCAGCTTGGACGAGATGCGCAGGGAATCCGACCGCAGCAGCTCCCGCAGCACGGGGTTCTTCATGGCCTCGCGCTTGAAGTCGTCGGCGATGCGCTCGCCCAGATAGCGGGTGCCGATGCGGTAGTCGACGGAGTAGTGGAACCAGTCGCCCTCGTCGCGCAGCAGGCTGGCCAGCCGCGTCTTGCCCACGCCCGACATGCCGATGAAGGCGACCGCCTTGCGCGGCGCGGACAGGAACTCGTCAGCGTTTCGGTGCAGCATGGGCGCGGATCCTCGGGGCGCAGGCGTGTCAATCGCCTAGCGCAGCGCGTCGCCCGGCGAAAGAGGCCCCCCTGCGGCGGGCCGAACCTCCCAAAGGGCGAAGCGCACGGGAAAGGCGCCGGGCGGGACGAGATCGACGGGTTCGAAAACCTGCCGGACGCGACCGTGCGCGCCCGCCGGGCGCCGCGTCGGAACATGAGGCCGCCGACGTCGACGGAGGCGCCGAGATCCGCCTCGACGGCAAGGCTGCGGCCCCGCCGAGCGTCTCCAACGACGCCGACGTCCTGCAGAGCGCGCCGTTCCGAAAGGCCGTCGCCGTCGCGCCGACGGCCCTTGTTGGGCGGACCGGCGTCATGCGCTGCTTGGTCGCGGATTGAAATTGCGTTAATCTAGCGGCCGATCGGGGGATCGCGGTGGATGCGGCCTCGACGCGGCGTGGATGAGGGAGCGCATCGCGATGAAGAAGAAGCCGATCAAGCTCTGCTTCAAAGGTGGAAAGGGCGATTTCAGATCGTCCATCGAATCGCTGATGAGCAGCGCGGCGGCCGAGGGGTTCACCGTCGGCGACCTCAAGACCAACAAGGCCGGCACCAAGGGCACGGTGCGCATCGACGCCGGGTTTCTCGAGCTGGTGCTCGCCGTCAATGTCGACAAGGACGGCGATGCGGGCCGCGTGCGCACGATCCGCATCCTTGAAAACGGCGAGGAGACGCTGCGCATCAAGCGCGTCACCCAGCCCTACGATGCCATCACCAAGATGCTCGACCGCATCGAGGCGGCGGTGGAACGCAAGGGCTCGGCCGCCTTCACCGACGTCGCCGCCATCATCTATCGCACGTTCGGCAAACGCGGGTTCGAGATCGACGGCAGCGCCGCCGACGACTTCGCCGAGGTCCTGCCGGGCGGCTCCTTCTCCGGCGGGCCCGGCAACGATACGGCCATCGTCACGCCGGAATCCGGCGGCTTTCCCTATGGCGGGCGCGAGTCGTTTCCCGACGTGATCGACGGCGGCCCGGGCGATCGCGACTTCGTGTCGTTCGAACGCGCCGAGCGGGGCAAGAAATCCAAGGGCGTCGACGTCAAGCTCGCCAAGGACAAGGCGGTGATCGACGGCGAGAAGATCGGCATCAAGAAGTTCGAAGGCGTCGGCGGAACTACGGGCGAGGACAAGCTGACCGGCGACGGGGCCGACAACAGCTTCTTCGGCCTCGACGGCGCCGATCGGATCAGCGGACTGGGCGGCGACGACGGCATCTTTTCGGGCAATGGGGACGACCGCAACAACGGCAATGCCGGCGACGATCTGATCGATTCCGGCGCGGGCAAGGACGTCAACCGCGGCGGCGCCGGCGACGACGTCATCAATTCGGGCGGCGGGGCCGATCAGAACTTCGGCGGCTCCGGCGCCGACGAGATCAATTCGGGCGCCGGGGCCGACACCAACCGCGGCGACGGCGGCGACGACGTCATCCGCAGCGGCGACGGGAACGACTTGAACATCGGCGGCAGCGGCGACGACCTGATCGAAGCGGGCGGCGGCGGCGACATCCTGCGCGGCTTCGGCGGATCCGATACGCTGCGCGGGGAATTGGGCGACGACCTTCTGAAGGGCGGCCTGGGCGACGACGTGCTCCTCGGCGGCGGCGGGTCCGACACGCTGGACGGCGGCCCGGGCCTGAACACCGTCACCGGCGACGGGCCGGGACAGGCCCCGTCCGCCGACCTCTTCGTCCTAACCGGCGACATGGGAGAGGTCGTCGAGGGCTACGACGTCATCACGGACTTCGATTCGACGATGGACACCTTCTCGTTGACCGGCGACTTGGCCTACGAGGATCTGACGATCGCGCAGGACAACGCCGACGTTTCGATCAGCAACGGCGAGGATCTGCTCGCGCGGGTTCAGAACGACACGGTGACGGCGATCGACAACCAGGACCTGTTCGCCTGATCGGCGCTTCGCCCGCGGGTCGAACGCCGCTGAGAAAAGGCGCGCCCGAACTCTCGGGCGCGCCTTGATCGTGCCGTGGCCGCGCCCCGCGGGGGCGCGAAGCTCACTTGGCGGCGGCGTCGATGGACGTCTGCAGGATCGCCTCGGCCTCGGCCTTGTCGCCCCAGCCGATGACCTTCACCCACTTGGCCGCTTCGAGGTCCTTGTAGTGCTCGAAGAAGTGCTTGATGCGGTCGCGCGTCTTCGACGGGATGTCCTCGAGGTCCTGAATGCCGGCCTGGAACGGGTCCACCTTTTCCACCGGCACGGCGATCAGCTTGTCGTCCATGCCGCCGTCGTCCTCCATCTTCAGCACGCCCACGGGGCGGCAGCGGATGACGACGCCGGGGGCGAGGTCGAAGTCGCACAGCACCAGCACGTCCGTCGGATCGCCGTCGGCATGCAGGGAGTTGGGCACGAAGCCGTAGTTGCACGGGTAGAACATCGGCGTGTTGACGATGCGGTCGACGAAGACGGCGCCGCTGTCCTTGTCGATCTCGTACTTCACCGGAGCGCCGCCGCCGGCGCCGCCGGTGATCTCGATGACGACGTTGACGTCGGAGGGCGGGTTCTTGCCCGCGGGAATGGCGTCGAGATTCATGCTCGCTGTCCTCTTGGATCGGCCCCTCACCGGAGTCGCGCGGCGATTAGCATGGGTTTCCGACCCGCGGAAGCGCCGAAGGGCGCGGCGCGTGCGCTCAGGCGCCGGAAAGTCCGGGCCGGGCTCGGCGACGCGCGCCGCGGCCAAGGCCGCCGAGGCCCAGCAGCGCCGCCCCCGTGGCCAGCAGCGGCAACGCGCCGGGCAGGGGCACGTCCACGCGGAACCGCGCCGCCAGCTGCGTCGGGTTCGCCGGCAAGGCGGTCTGCCGCTTGTAGAACGCGGCATCGGTGACGCCGGGCGCGAAGCGCGTGATGTCCACCGGCGCGACGGCGGACCCGTCGAGGCGCACGATGTCGCCAACCCGGAACGCCACGCCCTGCGCGCCGGGGTCCATGTCCTCCAGCGCCAGGCCGAAATCGTTCTGCGGGTCCTGGTTCGCGGCCCCGACGGCGGCGATGGCGAAGACGTCCGCGCCGATGGTCGCCGTCGCCGTCGAGCTGAGAAAGGAAAGGCTTTCCTCCTGATCGAGGTAGAAGCCCGGTCCGACGATCCACCCGCCGTCGATCTCCCCGTCGTCGTCGTCGAAGAAGTTGTTCCGCGCCGCGACCTCGGAGGCGCCCGAGAACGTCCAGGTGGTGATCCCGCTGCCCGGCGCGCCGGTGATGTCGACCACGATCAGCGCCTGCGCGGGCAGGGCGGCGAGCCCGAGGGACGCGGCGGCGAGGATGGCGCGCAGGAGGGGGCGGGCGGGCATGGCGGCGGCTCCGTGTTGGGCTCGGCTCGGCGAAGGGTATCGCGCCCGCCCCGGCGATCAAGCGGCGCGCCGCGTCTCCGCCCGCAGGTTCATCAGGTTGGCGCCGAAGACCACGGCCGCGCCGGCGAAGACCGCGATCTCCAGCGGCTCCCCGTAGATCCAAAGGCCGACGACGGCGATCAGGGGCAGGCGCAGGAACTCCATCGGCGCGACGACCGTGGCCGGGGCCAGCGACAACGCCCGCGCCAGGCTGGCATGGGCGCCGAGGCCGGACAGGGCGATGGCGACGACGAAGGGCCAGCCCTGGGACGAGGGGAGCGCCACGTCGAGGTCCCAGCCCGCGAAGGCGGCCCCCATCAGGCCCTGCAGCAACGACATGAAGAAGATGATCGACGCGGTGCTCTCGGTCCGGCTGAGCATCTTGGTGAACATGACGTTGAACGCGAAGCCGACCGCGGCGCCGAGCGCCGCGATCTGCCCCGGGCCGAAACCCGCCGCGCCGCCGCCCGCCCAGGGCTGCGCGACGATGAGGATGCCGACGAAGCCCAGGGCGGCGGTGATGGCGCGCATGCGCGTGAACCGCTCCCCCAGGACCAGGGGCGCCAGAACCAGCACCATCAACGGGAAGGTGAATTCGTAGGCGAAAAGCTGCGCCAGAGGGATCACGGTGACCGCGTGGAGCCAGCAGTTCTGGCCGAAGAAATGCGCCGCGTTGCGCGTGACGTGCAGGCCCATGCGGCGGGCGCGCAGGCTGGCGAGCCGGCCCGTGGCGGCGACGACGGCCAGCACCACGACCACGGCGACGAGGCTGCGCCACAGCATGATCTCGAAGGTGTCGAGCGCCGCCCCCGCCTCGCGCGCGGCGACGGCCATGGCGGAAAAGCAGAGCAGCGCCAGGCCCATCCAGCCGGCGGCCGCCATCGGACGATCGGCCGCCGCGGGCGCAGACGCAGACGCGGGCGCCGTCGCAGGCGCGGCGAGGTCGCTCATCCGCGGGGCGCGGAGGCGAGGGCGGCGACCGCGGCCTCGACGGCCATCAGGTAGCCGCGGGCGCCGAACCCGGCGATGACCCCGTCGGCGCGCAGGGCCAGGTAGCTGTGATGGCGGAAGCCTTCGCGCTTGTGGACGTTGCTCAGGTGCAGCTCGATCACGTAGCCGTCGAAGGCGCGCAGCGCGTCGAGGATCGCGACGGAGGTGTGGGTGTAGGCGCCCGCGTTGAGGATGACGGCGTCGGCGCCCTCCCGCGCCTCGTGGATCCAGTCGACCAGGGACCCTTCATGATTGGAGTGGCGGAAGTCGAGCGTCGCGCCGAGCTCGGCCGCCCGGGCGGCCGAGGCCGCTTCGATGTCGGCCAGGGTCTGCGCCCCGTAGATCTCGGGCTCCCGCAGGCCGAGCAGGTTCAGGTTCGGACCGTTGAGGAGAAGAAGTCTCGGTGCCATGTCAGCCGCCCTCGCTGTGCGCATGCGTCACGCCTACCGCGTCGCGCCGCGCCGGAGCAATGCGCCGCGTCGCGCCGCGTGCGCCGGCGGGCTTGCAGGCGGAGCTTCTCGGCGGGCATTGGGAGGAGCGCCCGGCGTCGCGCGGACCTGCGTCGCGACCGCGTCGCCGCCAGGCGCGGCCGCGCTCTGGTGCCCGCTGCCGGACTCGAACCGGCACGCCC
>JBCBYE010000569.1:0-3173 GCA_039816075.1 Pseudomonadota bacterium
CGCCGCCTGCATGGCCTGGGACAGCGCCTCCGCCCGCGCCGCGACCTCCTCGGCCGGCGCGGGCGGAGGCGCTGTCCCAGGCCATGCAGGCGGCGGGCTGCACGCTCAACAACGCCTTCATGCAGCATTCGCTGCTGGCGCTGGTGGTGATCCCCAGCCTGCGCATCTCGGACCAGGGCCTGATCGACGTAGATCAGTTCGAGAAGACCGAGGTGATCGTCGAGACGGTCTGACCGGTCCCGCCGCCGACCCGCAGATCACGCCCCGCAGCGCGCGGCTGGAGGGCGGGCCGGCGCCCGAAGGGCGCTCGGGGCGGCCGCAAGCGTGCGCGGGTCGCCGGGCGGGTCAGGGTCGCCAGAGCGGCAGGACCTTGACCATCGGACGGCTCGGCAAGGTCTTGGGCGTCAGCGTCAGCTCCGGCACCTCGGACTGCACGATCAGGAAATCCGAGGCCATGCCGGCGAGGAACCGGTCCAGCGAGCCCGGACCCCAATAATGCATGGGCAGCACCACCGAGGCGCGGAACCGCTTGAGCATGGAGATCATCGTCGGCAGGTCCACGGTCACTCCGCCGTCCACCGCGGCCATGACCACGTCCAGCCGGCCGATGGCCGCGTAGTGGTCGGGTCCGAGCCCATGATGCAGGTGGCCCAGATGGCCGATGCAAAGGTCGCCGACCTCGAAGATGAAGATGGAATTGCCGTTCTCGCGCCGACCGCCGCCCCAGCTTCGCACGTCCGTGGGCACGTTGCGGACGATGGCGTCGCCGACTTCCACGTAGTGATCCGCGGCGACGCCCTCCTTGGCCCAGCCTTCGAGCGCATGGGCGATGCGCTCGTCGGGGAAGGGGGTCCAATGCGTCTCGTGCGCGTTGTTCATGGTCACCACGGTCGGGACCTCCACCGGTCCGGCCCAGCCGGTGAAATCCGTGGCGATGGAGACGCCGCCCCCCGTCTCGATCAGGAAGGTGGCATGGCCGACGAAGCGGATGGTGACCTCGCCCTCCGGTTCGGCGCTCGCCAGGCGCACATGGCGGGCGTTCGGCAGCTCCCACGCCAGGTTCTGACACACCGAGGCGAGGGCCGGCGCGGCGGGCAGGGCGAGCGCCGCGCCCAGGGCGGCGGCCAGGCAGGCGAGCGTGCGGCGGACGGTCATCGGCGAACCTCCGAAGGGGCCAGGCCGCAGAGGGAACAGCGGCGTTGCTGGAAAGCTAGCGCCGGCCCGGACAGGGTCGACCCGCGATCACGCGGCCGTCGACGTCGACGTCGACGTCGACGGGATGGAATCCGCCGGCGGCCCGACCGCCGCGGCTGGGTCGTCGGGATCGGCGGCGCGGGTCCAGATCGTCACCGGGTTCTCGCGCCCGCGCACCACCGCCTCGCCGTGCCGCCGCCAGCCGGCAGGCGCGCCGCCGGCGCCGGTCATCACCGCGTCGGAGGCGATGGCCGCGCAGCCGAGCGGGCGGGTCATGGATTCGAGACGGCTCGCCAGGTTCACCGCGTCGCCGAGCACGGCCATCTCCAACCGCTCCGCCGCGCCGACGTCGCCCACGGTCACGGGCCCGCGATGCAGGCCGAGGCTGAGGCGGACCGCCACCTCGCCCCGCGCCGCGCGGGCGCGGTTCAGCGCCGCCATGCGCCGCAGGATGCCGTCGACGCAGGCCAGCGCGCGCGCCTCGGGCGCATCGGCGCGGGCGAGGCCGAAGGTGGCCATGGCGCCGTCGCCTATGAACTTGTCGAGGACGCCGTCGGCGCGGAACACTTCCTGGGCCACCAGCCCGTGCACCTCGCGCAGCAGGGCGACGGTCTGCTTCGGACCATGCGCCTCGGCCCAGCGGGTGAAACCGACGATGTCGGTGAAGAGCACCACCGCCTCCGCCTCGCGATCCTCGAGGAAGGGCTCGTCGGTATCGGCCATGCGCTCGGCCATCTGGGCGGGCAGATAACGCGCGAGATTGGCGCCGCGCCGTTCCTCCAGCGCATTGCGCAGCAGCAGCCGGCGGGAGCCGCGCACAACCTGCGACAGGACCGCGGCGATGATGCAGATCATCACCACCTCCTGAATCCAGATGCCCATGTCCACGTATCGCGGATGCGTCGCCTCGAGGAACGCCTCCTCGATCGTGAGGCGGGCGAAGTCGGGGGCGGATTCGTCCAGCAGCTCGATCCCCGGCTGCGAGATGGTCCAAAGGCGCGCCACGCTCCACGCGACCGCGGCGCAGAGGCCGCCCCACAGCACCACGCCGGGCGAGAAGCTGAGCGCCAGGGTGGAGAGGATGAGGAAGAAGTAGAGCACGTTGCCGAAGCGCATCATCATGGACGGCGCGTATTGGTAGTCGGCGAAATCCGACAACGGATTGGGCACCGCCAGCACGACGCCCAGCATGGCGAAGTTCGCCGCCGGAAAGGCGTAGTCGGGCCAGGTCGCATCGGGCCAGCGCATGACCGCGCCGTATTGCATCCAGACGAAGGCGATGAAGCCCAGCAGCAGCGCCCAGTAGTAGATGGCATCGGGCCAGCCCGTCAGCAGCGTCAGAAGCGGACCGATGACCACGAAGGCGGCGGTGGTCGCCATGGCGGCCATGCGCATGCGCTTGACCCCCTCGGCGGCGAGCAGGCGGTCGAGCCGCTGTTCGACGGCGGCCTGCTGAGGCCGGTCGGGATCGTGGGCGGGTCGGGACACGTCGGCGCGGCTCCTGCGCTGGGGAATGGGTGCAAGATGGGCGCGGCAGGGCGGAGCGGCAAGCGCCGGGGCCTCCGTGGGGCCCGGGCCGCGCCCGCGGCCGAACTGCGACCGCTCCGCAGCGCGCGCGCGTCCGGTCGTCGTCGCGGCCGGCGAGCCGGCCAGGGCGCCGGCCATTGACGGGGCGCCGGGAGGGGCGTCTATCCTCCGCCCGAACGACCCCGCCGGCGGCCATGCCCGCGACGGCGGCGGCGCAGACGGGAGGATCGCCATGCCGCAACCGCTCGAAGGCGTCCGCATCGTGGAGCTGGCCGGGATCGGCCCGGGTCCCTATGCGGGTCAGCTGCTGGCCGACATGGGCGCCGAGGTGATCGTGGTCGACCGACCGCGCCCCAGCCCGGTGGAGCTGCACCATGCAGTGGAGCGGCGGGGCAAACGCTCCGTTCGCCTGAACCTTCGGCAGGAGGCAGGCGTGGCGGCGCTGCTGGACC
>JBCBYE010000822.1:0-1759 GCA_039816075.1 Pseudomonadota bacterium
CCAGAGTTGACAGCTGTCAACTCCTTGCCCCGCGTTCAAGCCTCCGCGGCCCGGCGCCGCCCCCTCCCGTGGAACGCCGCGGGGCGGAGCGCGCCTGGACCTCCGCCCCCGACGCGCCCCCGACGCGCCCCCAGCGCGGGTCTCGGCCCCGTTGCCCGCCGGCGCCGCGCTCGACCGTCGCGCCGTCCGGTCCTCGATCCGCGTCCCGCGGATCGGCGCGGGCGGACGCCCGCGCGCGCGGGGCTTGCCCCGCGCAGGACCGGTTGCCGGCCGGGCGCCCGGCCTCAGACGTCGAACTGGTAGCTGGCCGGCACGTAGCGGAAGCCGCCCGAGGACAGGGGCTCCACGAAGCCGAGCGCGGGGCTGGGCATGTGGTAGCCGATGAAGGGGATCCGGTCGGCGGCGATCATGCCGAAGATCTCCTTGCGGCGCGCCGCGGCGGCGGCCTTGTCCATGTCGAACAGCACCTCCCAGTCCGGACGCTCCAGCGACAGGACGTAGTGGTTGGCCGTGTCGGCGGTGATCATCAGCCGGTCGCCCTCGGATTCCAGGTGATAGACGATCTGGCCCGGCGTGTGGCCGGAGGCGTCGACGGCCTCGATGCCCGAAACCACGCTTTCGCCCGGCGCGATGAAGGTCGCCTTCTCGATCAGCGGCGTGACGTTGGAGGCCACCAGACCGCCGACGCGCGCGAGCGGCCCCTCGGCCTTGTCCTTCCAGAACTCGTACTCGGCCGTGCCGATCACGTAGCGGGCGTTGGGGTAGGTCGGCGCGCCGCTGGTCATCAGACCGCCGATATGGTCGGGATGCATGTGGGTGATCACGACCACGTCCACGTCCTCGGGCGCGATGCCCGCTGCGGCGAGGCGCGTGGCCATGTTGCCCATGGTCGGCTGCGCGCCGGCATTGCCGCCGGCATCGAACAGGATCACCTCGGACCCGGTGTTGACCGCCGTCGGGGTGAAGGGAATGGCCAGCTTGTCCGAGGGCAGAAAGCTCTGATCGAGCAGGTCCGCCACGGTCTCGGGCGCCTGATCGGTGCCGAAGATCCCATGCGGGTCGTCGCGCACGGCCAGCCCGTCGTTGACCGCCAGCACCTCGAACGCGCCGATCCGGGCGCGGCGCACATGGGCGACGGAGGGTCCGCCCATGGGCGCGGCGGCGGCGGCGGGGCCGGCGGGCGCGGCGAGGGCGGCGGCCGCGCCGAGGGCGGCGCCCCCGGTCAGCAGGGCGCGGCGGTCGAGTTCGACCTTGGAGATGTCGGCGGGGGAGGTGTCGGCGGGGTGCGTCATGGCTCGCTTCCTGTCGTGCAGGCGCCCTCGCCCCCGCGTCGCAGGATGCGGCGGAGGCGTCAGGCGCGGCCGGCGGCGGGCGGGGTTTCCGGCCGCTCGGCCTCCGTGCGCCGGGAGGTGCGTCGCGCGGGCGACATGTCCAGTTCCGCGGCGGTCTCCTGCGGCTCACGAGGCCGTGGGCCCAGCCCCGCGCGCCGGTTGCTCCGGTCGCCCCGGTCGCCGCGGTCGCCGTGGGCGGACGCTTTGGCGGTGGGGCGTTCGGGCGGGACGCCGGGATGGGCGCCATGGCCGGTCTTGTCCCACCAGGTCGGGGCCAGCGCCGTCTCCGCCACGGCCTTGAGCGCCGAGGCGGTGCCGAGCGGCCAGTAGAGCGGCAGCGAGACGGCCGTGCGCCACAGCTCCAGGCGCCCCGCCCGGCGCAGCGCCAGCAGCGCCGAGGCCAGCATCACCGCCTGGCCCAGATGCAG
>JBCBYE010000285.1:0-5993 GCA_039816075.1 Pseudomonadota bacterium
ATGACCTATTCCAAGGACATGCAGGAGGACAAGGAGCCGGTCTTCGACGCCGCCGACGCGCTGATGCTGGCGCTGGCGGCGATGGAGGGGATGGTGCGCGATCTGGCGCCGAACGCCGAGGCGCTGCGCGGGGCGGCGGCGTCGGGGTTTTCGACGGCGACGGATCTGGCGGACTGGCTGGTGCGCGAGGCGGGGCTGCCGTTCCGCGAGGCGCATCACGTGACCGGCGCGCTGGTGGCGGCGGCGGAGGCCAGGGGCTGCGACCTGCCGGAGCTGACGCTGTCGGAGATGCAGGCGGCGCATCCGGCGATCGACGAAGGGATCTACGACGTGCTGACGGTGGAGAATTCGGTCGCCTCCCGCACGTCCTACGGCGGCACGGCGCCGGCGCGGGTGGCCGAGCAGGCGGCGCGCTGGCGGGCGGCGCTGGGATGAGGGCGCTGCTGATCCTGCTGCTGGTCCTGACGGCCGCCTGCGCCCGCAAGGGCGATCCGGACCGGCCCGAGGGCGCGTATACGGACGACCGACCCACGGCGACGGCGCCGAGCCAGGTGGACGATCCGATCCGCCGCGGCAAGCGCCTGTGACGTCTGCAAAGGACCTCTTCGCGATGAAATACGTCTATCTGGCGCTGGCCGCCATCGGCACGGTGCTGCCCTGGTTCTACTTCGCGAGCTGGTTCATGGAGTTCGGCTGGTCCTGGGCCTCGTTCGACGCGATGTCGGACGATTGGGTGCGGACCTCGGCCGGGCGCGGGCTGTTCTGGGACGTGATGGTGGCCTGGGGCGCGCTGCTGCTGGCCATCGTGGTCGATGCGGTGCGGGCGCGCGACTGGAAAAGCCTGGTGGCGATCCCGGCCGCGACGATCATCGGGGTCAGCGCGGGGCTGCCGCTGTACCTGTATTTCCGCGAGCTGCGGCGGGGCTGATGGACCATTTTCTGTATCGCGACGGCATCCTGCATGCCGAGGACGTCAGCCTGGCGGAGATCGCGGCGGCGGTGGGCAGCCCCGTCTACGTCTATTCGACGGCGACGCTGGAGCGGCACTATCGCGTCTTCGACGAGGCGCTGGCGGGGATGCCGCACCTGATCTGCTACGCGATGAAGGCGAATTCCAACCTCGGCGTGGTGGCGACGCTGGCGGCGCTGGGCGCGGGGATGGACGTGGTTTCGGAGGGGGAGTTCCGCCGGGCGCTGGCCGTCGGGGTGCCGGGCGAGAAGGTGGTGTTCGCGGGCGTGGGCAAGACGCGCGAGGAGATGCGCTTCGCCCTGGCCCATGACGTGCGGCAGTTCAACGTCGAGAGCGCGGAGGAGCTGGAGGCGCTGGCCTCGGTCGCGCAGGAGATGGGGCGCACGGCGCCCGTGGCGATCCGGGTGAACCCGGATGTGGACGCGCGGACCCATGCCAAGATCACCACGGGCAATTCGGAGAACAAGTTCGGCGTGCCGATCTCGCGCGCGTCCGAGGTCTATGCCCGCGCCGCGGCGCTGACGGGGATCGAGGCGCGGGGGCTGGACGTGCATATCGGCTCTCAGCTGACGGAGCTGGAGCCCTATGAGACCGCCTTCCGCAAGGTGGCGGAGCTGACGGAGACGCTGCGCGGGGAGGGGCATGCGATCAAGCGGCTCGATCTCGGCGGCGGTCTGGGCATCCCGTACAAGGGCGGCAACGAGGCGCCGCCGCTGCCGTTCGACTATGGGCGGCTGATCCACAGGACCGTCGGGCATCTGGGCTGCGAAATCGAGATCGAGCCGGGGCGTCTGATCGCGGGCAACGCGGGCGTGCTCGTCAGCCGCGTGATCTATCGCAAGCAGGGGGAGGGGCGGGAGTTCCTGATCCTGGATGCGGCCATGAACGACCTGATCCGCCCCGCGATGTACGACGCGTGGCACGACATCGTGCCGGTGATCGAGGCCGCGCCGGGGGCGGAGCGGGCGCCGGTGGACGTGGTCGGGCCGGTCTGCGAGAGCGGCGACAGCTTCGCCAAGCAGCGCGAATTGACGCGGGTGGAGGCGGGAGAGCTGGTCGCCTTCCGCTCCGCCGGGGCCTATGGCGCGGTGATGTCGAGCGAATACAACTCCCGCCCCATGGTGCCCGAGGTGCTGGTGCGCGGGGATCAATTCGCCGTGGTGCGGGCGCGTCCGACGTTTGAAGAAATGCTCGCGCGCGATACCATTCCCGGATGGATCGCGGCGGAGGCTGACTCGGCCCCCGCCTGACGGCCCGGCGGCGTCGTGCAAACGCGCTTCGGGCGGAGCCGTTCGGAGCGTTGAATGACCGTGGTCGACCCCCTTTCGCCCCTCGCCCAGGCCCGCCGCAAGGTGGAGCGTCAGGCGCGGCGCAGCACGCGGGCCCTGTGGGCGGAGCGGCTGGCCAACGCCGCCTGGCCCGCCTGGACCGTGGCGGCGGCCTTCGGCGGGCTGGCCCTGGCCGGCGCGTTCGAGGCGCTGCCGGTCTGGGCGCATGCGGCGGCGCTGGGGGCGTTCGCCCTGGGATTCGTCGCGGCGGCGGTCTGGGGCGTGCGCGGGTTCCGGCGGCCGGCGGCCGCGGACGGGCGCGCGCGGCTGGACGGGCAGAGCGAGGAGCGGCCGGTCACGGCCATGGACGACGCGCTGGCCGTGGGCGGGGCCGATGCCGCGACGGCCGCGGTCTGGGCCGCGCATCAGCGCCGCATGGCCGACCGCGCCGCGGCGCTGGAGGCCGAGGCGGCGGACCTGCGCGTGGCCGAGCGCGACCCCGTCGGCCTGCGCCTGGCGGCGATGATCGTGCTGAGCGCGGGGCTGCTGCTGGCCGGTTCCGGGTCCGGCGAGCGGCTGCAGGCGGCGTTCGATCCGGGCGCCTCGGTCCCCGGCGCGGCGCGCATCGGCCCGAGCCTGGAGGCCTGGGCCACCCCGCCGGCCTATACCGGCGAGCCGATGATCTACCTGACGGAGCGCATCGGCGAGGACGTGGCGCTGCCGGAGGGGTCTCGCCTGTCGATCCGCGTCTACAACGCGCCCGAGACGCCCGTGTTGACCCACGACATGGGGGGCGAAGAGGCCTTCGCCCCGTTCGGCGAGGCGACGTGGGACCTGCAGATGCAGGCGCGGACCTCCGGCGCGCTGAGCGTGACGGCGGAGGGCGAGGAGCTGGCCGCGTGGCGGTTCGGCGTGGACGAGGACGCGCCGCCCGCCATCGCCTTCGCCGGCCCGCCGGGATCGGAGATCGCGGAGGCCGACGGCGGCCTGGGCGCGCTGCGCATCGATTTCACGGCGGAGGACGATTTCGGCGTCGCCTCCGCCTGGGCGGTGATCGAGGTGGATTTCGCCGCTCTGGGCGCGGCGGACGACCGGCTGCCCCCGCCCCCGGGGCTGGAGGAGCCGATCCGCATCGAGCTGCCGCTGCCCTTCACCGGATCGGCCACCGAAGTCGCGGACACGCTGATCGAGGATCTGAGCGAGCATCCCTGGTCGGGTCTGCCGATCCGCGTGACGCTCTATGCCGAGGACAGCCAGGGCCAGCGCGGGCAGGCCGGCCCCATCGCCGGCCGCCTGCCGGGGCGGTATTTCTACGAGCCCATGGCGCGGGCCCTGCTGGAAGAGCGGCGCACGCTGGCCTGGTCCCTGTCCAACGGGCCGGGGGTGGAGCAGCGGCTGAAGGCCGCGACCGCGTGGCCGGAGGAGTATTTCGGCGCGCGCACGCAGCCTTACCTGGTGATCCGCACGGCGATGCGGCGGCTGGGCTATGCGCTCGACGACGGTCGACTGGCGGCGGAGTCCGGGTCGATCATGGATCTGCTGTGGCGCGCCGCCCTGCTGCTGGAGGACGGCGACCTGTCCAACGCCGCCGAGCGCCTGCGCCGGGCGCAGGAGCGCTTGGCCGAGGCCATCGAGCGCGGCGCGTCTGAAGAGGAGATCGCCCGCCTGACGGAGGAGATGCGTCAGGCGATGAACGAGTATCTGCAGGAGATGGCGCGCCAGGCCCAGCAGAACCCGAACCAGCAGCAGCCGCCCCAGAACGGTCAGCAGCAGCAGCTTCAGGCGCAGGACCTGGAGCAGATGCTGCAGGAGATCGAGCGCATGGCCCAGGAGGATCCCGAGGCCGCGCAGCAGATGCTGGAGCAGCTGGCCCAGATGCTGGAGAACCTGCGCATGCAGGCCCAGCAGCAGGGGCAGGAGGGTCAGCAGGGCGAAGGCCAGCAGACCATGCAGCAGCTGAACGACATGCTGCGCGAACAGCAGGACCTGGCCGACCAGTCCTTCGAAGAGCTGCAGAACCGCCAGGGGCAGGAGGGCCAGCAGGGCCAGCAAGGGCAGCAGGGCCAGCAGGGTCAGCAGCAGGGCCAGGGTCAGCAGGGCCAGGGCCAGCAGCCCGGGCAGGGTCAGCAGCCGGGCCAGGGCCAGCAGGGTCAGGGCCAGCGGCAGTTCGGCCAGGGACAGAACGGCCAGGGCGGCCAGGGCCGGAACGGGCAGGAGCCCGGTCAGGGCGAGCGTCAGGCCCAGGGTCAGGGCCAGGGCTATGGCCGCACGGCGCAGGAGCAGGAGGCGCTGCGCCGGATGCTCGAAGAGCTGCGGTCTCAGCTGCCCGACGGGTTGTCGCCGGACGCCGAGCAGGCGCTGCGCGATGCGGAGCGCGCCATGGATCAGGCGCGCGGCGCCATCGAGGGCGACGATCCGGGCCAGGCGCTCGACGAGCAGGTGGAGGCCATGGAGCAGCTGCGCCAGGGCGCGCGCGATCTGGGAGAGGCGCTGCGCCAGCAGGCGCAGAACGGCCAGGGCGACCGGGCCGGGCGCGGCGATCCCAACGCCTCGGAAGAGGGGCGCGACCCGCTGGGCCGGCCGACGGCGAATCGCGGCGCGCTGGAGGGGTCGGACACCCGCGTGCCGGGCGAGGAGGCGCTGAAGCGCGCGCGGGAGCTGCTGGACGAGATCCGGCGCCGCTCGGGCGAGCGGACACGGCCGCAGCTGGAGCTGGATTACCTGCGGCGGCTGCTGGAGCGGTTCTGAGCCGCGGCCGAAGCGGGGGGCGGCTTCGGGAGGCGACCCGGGGGGCTCAGCCCCGGCGGGATTCGGTCAGAAGGCGGTCGGACGCGGCTTCGATCTCCGCCTCCATGCGGGCGGAGGCGTCGGCGGCGCGAAGGCCCGGTTCGATGGGCGCCAGGAATTCCAGCACCGCGACGCCGGGATGACGGGCGATGCCGCGGCGGGGCCAGAAGACGCCGGTGTTGGTGGCGGCGGGCGTGCAGCCGAGGCGAAGCGCGGCGTAGAGCGCGCCGGCGCCGCGCCGGTAAGGCGCCGGCGCGCCGGGCGCGACGCGGGTGCCCTGCGGGAAGATCACCAGCTGGCCCCAGCCGCCCGGTTCGCCGCCCTCGCCGCCGTTCGCGCTGCGCAGGAGGGCGCGCAGGGCCGACGGGCCTTTCGATCGGTCGATGGCGATGCAGCCGGTGCGCCGCGCGAAGGCCCCCAGGATCGGCGCGTTCAGAAGCGAGGCCTTCATCACGAAGCGCGGCCGGTCGAGCGCATGGGCCGTCAGAAGCACGTCGAGAAAGCTCTGATGCTTGGCGACGACGAGCGCCGGTCCGCGCGGCGGGTCGCCGCGGACCTCCACCTTCAGGCCGCAGAGCACGCGGGCGCCGGCGAAGACGGCGCGCAGATAGGCGCGCGCGATGCGGCGCACCTGCGCCTCGGACCCGGCGTAGAGCACGGGCAGGGCGGCGAGACCCATGCCGGCGAGCAGCCCGTAGGTCCAGAGCACCAGGAGGAGGCCGCGGACATGGGTCATGGCGTGACTTTCGACGGTTGGAGAGGATCGCGCGGACCGGCGGCCCAGGCGGTCGCCGCCATGGCGGCGGCGAGCGCGGTCGCGGCGAGGGCGGCGGCGAGGGCGGCATGTTCGGGCCGAGGCAGCGGCTGACCGGCGAGCGGGGGCGCGAGAGCCCATGCGGCGGCCACCGAGGCGGCGGCGCCGAGGCCGCCGGCAAGCGCCCCGCGCCAGGCGGCGGCGCGGGCGGCGG
>JBCBYE010000571.1:0-3156 GCA_039816075.1 Pseudomonadota bacterium
CCCGGCGCCGGGGCGGCGGCGGGGCGACGCGGTCGCGGCGGCCGCGCTGGAGGGCCGGCCGAGCGCAGGGGCGCGGGCGGCGCTTGGCGCAGGGGCGCGGGCGGCGCGGGGCGCGGCGCACGCGATGCGTCGAGGACCTGCACGTCGAGGCCGGCCGCGGCCTGAGCGACGCGCTTCGGACGCGGCGGGCGCTCAGGCGCGCCGAGCCGAAGAACGGTCCAGTCGTCGAGGTCATCGGCGGAGCCGCCCCGGGAGCGGACGTGCCGCTGCCGAAGAGACGGCGCGGGGAGCGCGGCGGGGGCGTCGAACCCGTCGCGGAACGCCGCCTCGGTCGAGGCGATCCGCAACGGTCGAGCCGGCGGATCGGCGATCGCGACGGTCTCGACCGGCGCAGCGATCCACATCCGGGTCGGCGCGCCGGCATCGCCCCTGGCGGCCTCGCGCCCGACGCCCTCGGCGATCCGCGAGGAGGCGCCGCCGTGGACCGGCGCCCCGTCGCACGCCGACGCGCGGCGCCGCTGCAGGACGGGGAGGCCGGTCTGGGGACCGCCGATATGGGACACGAAGATACGCAAACGCAGGAACGGGCTCTCGGGGGTTTGACGCTAGGCGTGGATGGCTCCGTCTCCGACGGCGAGGGCGGCCTCGCGCACGGCTTCGGAGAAGGTGGGGTGGGCGTGGCAGGTGCGGGCGACGTCCTCGGCCGCGGCGCCGAACTCCATGGCGACGCAGATCTCGTGGATCAGATCGCCCGCCATGGGGCCGATGATATGGGCGCCGAGCACGCGGTCCGTCTCCTTGTCGGCGAGGATCTTCACGAAGCCGTCGGCGGCGAAGTTGGCCTTGGCGCGGCCGTTGCCCATGAAGGGGAACTTGCCGACCTTGTATGCCCGCCCCGCCTCCTTGAGCTGCTCTTCGGTCTGTCCGACCGACGCGACCTCGGGCGACGTGTATATCACGCCGGGGATGACGCCGTAGTTGACGTGCCCGTGCTGACCGGCGATGACCTCGGCCACGGCCATGCCCTCGTCTTCGGCCTTGTGGGCCAGCATCGGGCCGGCGATCACGTCGCCGATGGCGTAGCAGCCGTCGAGGCGCGTGCGCCAATGGTCGTCGGTGACGATGCGGCCGCGACTGTCCAGCTCGATCCCCATGTCGTCGAGGCCGAGACCGTCGGTGAAGGGTTTGCGGCCCGTGGCCACCAGGACGACGTCGGTTTCGACGGACGTTTCGCTGTCGTCCTTGCGCAGCTTGTAGTTGACGGTCAGGCGCTCGCCCTTCTCCACGCTCTGCACAGCGGCGCCGAGGGTGAACTTGAAGCCCTGCTTGGTCAGGATCTTTTGGAACTGCTTGCAGATTTCGGCGTCCATGCCGGGGGTGATCTGGTCGAGATACTCGATGACATGCACCTTCGCGCCGAGGCGCGACCAGACGGAGCCCATTTCCAGGCCGATGACGCCGGCCCCGATGACGACGAGGTCCTTGGGGATCTCCTTGAGCTCCAGCGCGCCGGTGGAGGAGACGATGCGCTCCTCGTCCAGCTCCACGAAGGGGGGGACGGCGACGTCGGAGCCGGTGGCGATGACGATGTTCTTCGTCTTGTGCACGCCTTCGGAGGCGCCGCCGGAGACGGTGACCTCGCCCTTGGCGGTGACCTTGCCCCAGCCCTTGAGCCAGTCGACCTTGTTCTTTTTGAACAGGAACGCGATGCCGTCGACGTTCCCTTTGATCACGCCGTCCTTGTAGTCGAGCATCTTGGGGACGTCGACGCTGACGTCCTTGGCGATGATCCCCATCTTGGCGAAGTTGCCATGCGCCTCGTGCACCAGCTCGGAGCTGTGCAGAAGCGCCTTGGACGGGATGCAGCCGATGTTGAGGCAGGTGCCGCCGAGCGTGGCGCGCCCCTCGACGCAGGCGGTCCTGAGCCCCAGCTGCGCGCAGCGGATGGCGCAGACGTAGCCGCCGGGTCCGCCGCCGATGACGATGACGTCGTATTCAGTCGCGGTGTCGGCCATGGGGTGTCCTTTCGAGGTCAGAGCAGCGCGGCGAGCAGCATCAGGATCGTGGCGATGAAGCCGACCATCCAGACGAGGCTGCGCAGATACGGGATGCCGAGGGCGTAGAGCGGGACGTAGACGACGCGCGCGACGAGGAAGGCCCCCGCGCAGGCCGCGGTGAAGCCGGAGGAGGCGCCGGTCAGCGCCACGACGAGGGCGGCGGGCGCGAACATCGCCAGCGCCTCGAACATGTTGGTCTGGGCGCGCATCATGCGGCCGACTACCGCGGGCATGTCGTAGGGCTTGTCGCGCGGACCGGCCAGCCATGTCTGGCTGACGTTGAGATTCGCGGTGACCGAGAGCGCGATCAGCTGCAGCGCCGACAGCAGGGCGGCGAGGCCCAGGATCGTCAGTTCGAAGGGGACGGCGTCTGTCATGGGGTGCTTTCAGAACTTCCAGGTGAGGACCAGCATGGCGGCGGTCCAGGCGGTGACCCACAGCGCGTAGAGGGTCGGGCCCGGCGGCGGCAGCGCGAAGCCCGCCCGCCCGACGGCGAGCCACATGAAGAACGCAGCCCACAGGAACGTTGCCCGCAGGGCCGCGCCTCGGGATTTGAGGACCGAGCGGCGATAGCCCAGCGCGGCCCAGACCGCGGCGCCCGTCGCCGCCAGCGCCAGCGCGGGCTTTAGCAGGCCGGGCGAAGGCAAGGCGCCCCCCCAGGGCAGCAGAAGGGCCAGCGTCAGGATCACGGCCGGCAATCCGGCCAGCATCCCGGTCGACCACAGGTCGAGCCAACGCGGCGGCGCATAGGCCCGGGCGGCCGCGGCGGGCGCGTCGCGGCCGGTCATCGGGCGCCCTGCGGCGGGAAGAAGACGTCCTTGAGGATAAGGACATGCAGGCCGATCGAGAGAGCGAGGCCGAAGGCATGGAGCCAGAGCGGCGGCGCCGAGGCGGCCAGACCCCAGAGGCCGAGTGGAATGAAGAGGATCAGCCCGGTCCAGAACCCGGGATTGGTTTCGCGGAACCGGATCGCCTGGGCGACATGGCCCAGCCCGTTGATCAGCACCAGGTAGAGCGCCGGCGCCGCCCAACCGTCCGACCAATAGGCCGCCGCGAGCACGCAGACGGCGTTCAGGCCCCAGACCAGCGGCAGGTTCAC
>JBCBYE010000582.1:0-3058 GCA_039816075.1 Pseudomonadota bacterium
GCTAACTCTCCTACATTGCCGTAGAGCAGCCCGAAGGCCCCTTTCGCATCGGCATCGGCGCGCAGCGCGCGCAGCCCCGCGCGGATCGAGGCGGCCATGCCCTCCTCCGCCTCCGGGTTCTCCACCACCCGCACGCCCAGACCCGCCAGCGCCTGCGCCCGCGCCGCATCGCCGGGGCGCAGCACGGCCACCACCTCGTCCGCGGCGCTGTCCAGCAGCGCCCGCGCGGCGCGGCGCAGCACCGGCTCGCCGCCCACGTCCTCCAGCAGCTTGTCGCGCCCGGCCATGCGGCGCGAGGCGCCGGCGGCCAGCAGCAGGGCCGACACCACCGGCCGCGCCGGCGCCGCCTCGCCGCCCGCGCGGGGCTGCGGCCTCGACGGGATCTCCTTGAGCAGCCCGCCCACGCCCATGGCCGCCACGTCCCCGGCCGTCACCTGCAGCCCGCAGGCCACCCGCTCCAGCACCCAGTCGACGCCGTTCAGCGCGGGGGAGCGGGCGCAGCCGGGCATGCCGATCACCGGGCGCCCGCCGGCATCCTCGCCCAGAAACATCAGGTTGCCCGGATCCACCGGCATGCCGAACCGGGTCACGCGCCCGCCCGCCGCCTCCAGCCCCGCGGGCCCCACGTCGCGCCGGTCGGAGGTGGCGGAGCCGCCGAGGATCAGCACCGCCTCGCCCGCCGCGTCCCGCACCGCGCCCGCGATCGCGTCGGCGCGATGCGCCACCCGCGCCTCCTCCGCCACCGAAACGCCCAACGCCGCGAGGCGCCGGCGCAGGGCCGCGGCGCCCTTGTCCAGAAGGCTCTCCTTCATCCCCGGCGTCGCCGTCAGCACCAGCGCGGCAGAGCGCAGGCGCACCGGATGCAGCCGCAGGGCCGGCGCGCCGAACAGCGCGGCCGAGGCCGCCCGCACCGCCGCCCCCGGGGCCGCGTAGGGGATGATCTTGACCGTCGCCACCATCTGCCGCGGCGCCACGCGGGCGAAATCCGGCAGCGTCGCCAGCGTCACGGCCTCGTCCTGCGCATTGGCCGCCGCCACCCGCGCCGCGTCCACCCGCAGCACGCCGCCGGTCAGCGCATAGACGTTCAGCCGGCCCGTGAACGGCGCCGCCAGGCTCAGCCCCAGCGCCGCCGGATCGGGGGCCAGCGCCGCGCCCAGCGCCGCGGCCGCGGCATCCTCGGGCACATCCTCCGCCGCCAGCCGCGCCGCGACCACCTCCTCGAACCCCGCGCCGCGCAGCGCCTCGATCTGCGCGGCGGTCAGGGGCGCGCCCTTCTTCAGGCGCAGGTCCCCGGCGCGCAGGGAATGGGCGAGAATCGCGCCCTCGGCCTCGTCCAGCGGCGTGGGGCCGAAGATCACTCCGCCGCCTCGGCCGGGGCGGCGACCGCGCCCGGCCGCGTCTGCGGCCGGCGCAGCCGCTCCGTGATCTGGGCCAGCGCCGCCACCGCGATCTCCGCGGGGGTGGAGGCGCCGATATCCGCGCCCACCGGCGCATGGATGCGCGCGATGCGCCCCGCCTCGAAGCCCGCCGCCTCCAGCCGCGCCGTGCGCTTGGCATGGGTCTTCTTCGACCCCAGGCAGCCCAGATAGAACACGTCCGAGGCCAGCGCCCGCCGGATCGCCGGATCGTCCAGCTTGGGATCGTGCGTCAGCGTCACCACCGCGGTGCGCGCATCCAGGCCCAGCGCGTCCAGCGCCTCGTCCGGCCAGTCATGCACGATGCGCTCGCCGGGAAAGCGATGCTCGGCGCCGAAGGCCTCGCGCGGGTCGACCAGCGCGGCGTCGTAGCCGGCCAGCCGCGCCATGGGCATCAGCGCCTGGGCGATGTGCACCGCGCCCACCACGATCATGCGCAGCGGCGGGTTGTGCAGCCCGTAGAACCACGTCCCCGCCGCGTCGAAGCCGGACCGGTCGGAGGCCAGGCGCGTCGCCGCCTCCTCCGCCCCCGCCTCGGACCCGTCCAGCAGGCGACGCTCCCACGTCTGCACGTTCACCGCCCAGGCCACGGGCCGGCGCGTCGCACGCGCCTCGGCCAGCGCCTGCAGCTGCGCCCGCGTCGGGCCCTGGCCGATATCCACCGGCTCCACCAGGATGCGGATCGTGCCGCCGCAGGCGAGGCCGACGGCGAAGGCCTCTTCGTCGGCCACGCCGTATTCGAGGATGCGGCAGGCGCCGTCCTCCAGCGCCTCCAGCGCCTCGGCCACCACCGCGCCCTCCACGCAGCCGCCGGAGACGGAGCCCATGATCTCCGCCTCTTCGCTGATCGCCAGCTGACTGCCCGTGGGCCGCGGCGCGGAGCCCCAGGTCTGCACCACCGTGGCCAGCGCCACGGCCTTGCCCTGCGCCATCCAGGCCAGCGCGGCTTCGGGGATCGCGTCATGGGCGGCGCGGACGACGGCGTCCTGGGCGTCTAAGGTCTGGGTCATGGTCGGCGCTCCGGCGGCGGAGGGGGGCTGTTCTGCGAAGATAGGGTCTCGCCCCCCGGCCCCGCCACCCCTGACGGCGCCGCGGCGCGCCCATGATCGCGGATCGCGTGCGGCGCTCGGGGGCGTCGAGCCCCCTCGCCCCGCGCCCGGCCGCGCGCGGGGCGGCGGGCGACGGCGCCGAAGCGGCCGGGCCGCCCGGACCGGCGAGGCTGGCGCCCAGGGGCTTCGGCCCCATGTGGGAGGGGCATGAAACGCCTGCTCCTCGCACTGTGCCTGACCGGGTCCTTCGGGATCTCGGGCGAGGCGGCGCGGGCGTCGGAGGCCGGCGCGGCCGATGCCCCCGCGCCCCGCTGGGGCGCATCATCTCCAGCGCCCCGCGGGGACGCATCATCTCCCGCGCCCCGCTTGGGCGCAGACGCCCTCGACCCCCGCTGGGGCGCGGACGCGGCGGCGCTCGACGCCGCGCTGCCGGGCCTGCGCCGGGCCGACCCGCCCGTCGCCTTCGGCGCCGGTCTCTCCGCGCCGCGCATGCTGCCGCGGCTTCAGGCCCGGGGCGGGGTCTGGCGCGTCTGGTACCAGACCGACGCGCAGGGCCGCCTCGCCCAGATCCTGATGGAGCGTCGCCGTCCCGAC
>JBCBYE010000449.1:0-4131 GCA_039816075.1 Pseudomonadota bacterium
CCGGTTCGATTTCTGCTGGATCGTCGACTTCCCGATGTACGAGCGGGACCCCGACACCGGCGCGCTCGACTTCTCCCACAACCCGTTCTCGATGCCCCAGGGCGGCATGGCGGCGCTGGATAGCTCTGACCCGCTGGATGTGCTGGGATATCAATACGATATCGTCTGCAACGGCATCGAGCTGAGCTCCGGCGCGATCCGGAACCACCGGCCGGAGATCATGTACAAGGCCTTCGAGATCGTCGGGAAGGACCAGGCCTTCGTCGACGAGAATTTCGGCGGCATGATCAGCGCCTTCAAGCACGGCGCCCCGCCCCATGGCGGCATCGCGCCGGGCGTGGACCGCATCGTGATGCTGCTGGCGGGGGCGGAGAACATCCGCGAGGTCATCATGTTCCCCATGAACCAGCGGGCCGAGGACCTGATGATGGGCGCCCCGTCCGAGCCCGAGAACGAGCAGCTGCGGGAGCTGGGCCTGCGCGTGGTCCCGCGCGACTGACGCGCCGCCCTGGGGGCGGCGCGCGACGCCGCGCGCGGACGCGCAGCGGACGCCGGGCCGCGCCCGCGGCCCTCGGCGAGCGGCGCTCGCCGGCGCGGCCGGCGGGACGGGGGCGCTTCGCGAGACGCTCTCGCGCCGATCACGGTCCGCGTGCAAGGGTCGGACATCGCAGCGGAGGAGCCGCGCCATGACCCTTGGAGCCCTTCTGGACGTCGCGCTCGGCGTCGTCAGCATCGTCATCCTCTTCAGCCTCGCCGCCACCGCGATCCAGGAGAGCATCGCCCAGACCCTGCGCCGCCGACCCCGCACGCTGGAGGCCGGTCTGCGCGTGCTGATCGAGGCGCGCTTCGGAACCGGCGCCGCCAAGCCGGCCAAGGGCCTGGAGGGACGCGATCCGGGGCAGCTGACCGCCGAGTTCTACCGCCGCCCCGAAGTGGTCGCGCTGGCGCGCTCCCCCTTCGGACGGCTCGACGCCCTGTGGCAGAAGCTGCTGTCGATTTTCGGAGAGCACGGGGCCCGCCGCCCCTCCGCCATTCCGCCGCGGGTCTATGCCGAAACCGTCCTGCGCATGATGGAGAACGGCGACGCGATGCTGGAGGCCGCCCGTCGCGACGTGGAGGCGCGCGGCCAGGCCGCCGCCGGCGCGCTCGACGCCGTCATGCGCCGCATCGGCGCGGGCGAGGAAGTCGCCGACGCGCCCAGGGTCGTGGCGATGCTCGCCGATCAGCTCTCCGGCGGCATGGGCGCCGCCAAGGCCGCGCTCGATCGCGAGATCGCGGCGCTGGAGGCGGAGTTCAACGCCACCATGGACCGGGTCAGCGGCTGGTACGCCCGATCCACGCGCGTCTGGCTGTTCGCGATCGGCTTCGCCCTGGCCATGGGCGCCAATGTCGACCTGCTGCAATACACGCGCGCCTCGCTGGGCGATCCGCAGCTGCGCGCCCGGGCGGTGGAGCTGGCCGAACGGCTCGCCGCGGATCAGGCGGCGCGCGAGCACGCCGCGCTGGAGCAGCTGGCCGAGGCCGCCGCCACCGCGGCGCAGGAGGGTCGTCCGACGCCCGACGGGGCCCGGGACGCGCCCTCGGCCGAGATCTTCGCGCAGCTGTCGCGGCGCATGGCGGAGGAGCGCGAGACCCTCTCCGCCGGCCTCGAAGGGCTCGGCGCCAAGGTCGGCTGGCGCTGCGTGGACAAGCCGGCGGACCTGATCGTCGACGGCTGGGCCTGCGACGGCGACGCCTCGGCGGTGCTGCCGAACACGCCCCAGGTCATCGGCTGGTTCCTGATCGCCTTCGCGGTGCAGCTGGGCGCGCAGTTCTGGTTTCAGCTGCTCAAGCAGCTGCTGGCGCTGCGCACGGGCGGCAAGGTGTCCTCGCGGGGCGCGGACGCCTGATGCTCTACGGCCGCGTCGCGCCCGATCTTTCGCGGGAGCAGATCGTGTTTCTGCATATCCGCAAGACCGCCGGCACGGCGCTGGCCGCGTCCCTGGCCGAGGGGCTGGGCGCGCGTCCGCCCGTGGTGACGGCCTGGCCGACCGTGCATGCGCAGGAGCGGGGCCTGCTGGCGCTGCACGGCCCGCTGCGCCGCGCCGCGGTGAATGCGGGCGAGGGCGCGCGGGCGCTGGCCCTTCGGCTGACCGGGCGGGAGGCGCCGAGCGTGGCGAACCAACCCTTCATCGCCGGCCATTGGCGGCTGGACGCCGTGCCGCCGGGACCGCGCCCGCGACACTACGTGACGCTGCTGCGCGATCCGCTGGACCGGCTGCTGTCGGACCACGCGTTCATGCGGGGCAAGCGCGATCGGGCGCGGGGCGACGCGCTGGACCCGTCGCTCTATGATCTGGACCTGGAGGCCTTCGCCGAGGCCGTGGCGGCGCGGCCGGAGCTGTATCAGCACGACTACCAGTGCCGGCAGCTGGCCGGCGCGCCCGACGCCGCCGCGGCGATCGAGGCGGCGGATCGGCATCTGTGGCTGGCCGCGCCGGTATCGCGCCTGCCGGAGTTCCTGGAGCTGGCGGGGCGCGGCCTCGGCGTCCGCTTCGCGCCGCCCCCGGTGATCCGGCCCAGCCGCGGCCGGGCCCGGGCCGAGGCGCTGGCGCCGCGGCTTCGCGCGCGGCTGGCGGCGCTCAACCCGGGCGACGCCGCGCTTTTCGCGCAGGTTTCCGCCGATTTCGACCGCTTGTTAACCGAGTCAGGCTAGGGCATTAGGGCTGAACAAGAAACGACGAGGCCCTCGACGCCCCCCATGCACGTGATCACCGATACCGAGGCGCTCGCCGCGTTCTGCGCAGATTGCGCGGAGCACCCCTATGTCACGGTGGACACGGAGTTCCTGCGGGAACGGACCTATTGGCCGCAGCTCTGCCTGGTGCAGCTGGCGCATCCGGGCGGCGAGGAGGACGGCTCGGCCGCGCTGGTCGATCCGCTGGCCGAGGGCATCGATCTGGAGCCGCTGTTCGCCCTGATGCGCGACACGCGCGTGGTCAAGGTGTTTCACGCGGCGCGCCAGGACCTGGAGATCTTCTGGCATCTGGGCGGTCTGATCCCCGCGCCGCTGGTCGACACGCAGGTCGGCGCCATGGTCTGCGGCTATGGCGATCAGGCGGGCTACGAGACGCTGGTGCGCAAGATCTGCAAGCTGGGCCTCGACAAGTCCTCGCGCTTCACCGACTGGACGCAGCGGCCGCTGAGCGACAAGCAGCTGGCCTACGCGCTGGCCGACGTGACCCACCTGCGCAAGATTCACGAGGTTCTGGACGCGGAGCTGGAGCGCACGGGCCGCAAGGCCTGGGTGGCCGAAGAGATGGCGGTGCTGACCGATCCGGCCACTTACCGCAACGACCCCAAGGAGGCCTGGCGTCGGCTCAAGACGCGCTCGTCCTCGCCCAAGTTCCTTGCGGTGGCGCGGGCGCTGGCGGAGTGGCGCGAGCAGCGGGCCCAGGACAGGGACGTGCCGCGCAACCGTCTGATGAAGGACGACGCGCTGCTGGAGGTGGCCTCGAACCGCCCCGCGTCGCTCGAGGAGCTCGGCCGCTCTCGCCTGCTGCAGCGGGAGGCGCGCAAGGGCGACGCGGCCAAGGAGATCCTGGAGGCCGTGCAGACCGGCCTCGACGCGCCGGACGGACCGGCGGAGGCGCCGTCGGGCGGGCCGTCGCGCTCCGCCAAGACGGCCTCGCCGGCGCTGACGGATCTGCTGAAGGTGCTGCTCAAGAGCCGGGCGGAGGATCTGCGCGTGGCGCCGAAGCTGCTGGCCTCGTCCGACGATCTGACGCGCATCGCGACCGAGGACGCGCCGGACGTGCCGGCGATGAGCGGCTGGCGCCGCGCGGCCTTCGGCGACCTGGCGATGCAGCTCAAGCGCGGCGAGATCGCGCTGTCGGCCGGCGCCGAAGGCATCGAGATCGTCGAATTCGAGGACTGACGGCGCGCGCGTCCTTCGGGGCGAGGCGCAAGCGGCCGCGGTCCGCGCCATCGGGACGGAGGCGCCGCGTCGGCTGTCGCGCGGGTCGACCCGTTCGGCTCGCGGCGCGCGGCGGGGGACGGCGCCGGCTGGGCGCCGGCGTCGGGCGGCCATCGGCTCGCAGCGATCCACGACGGGCGGGCGGCGACGGGCGGGCGGCGACGGGCGGGCGGCGA
>JBCBYE010000254.1:0-6289 GCA_039816075.1 Pseudomonadota bacterium
AGGCGACGTCGCGAGAGGACTTGCGGGCGGTCTTGCGGTCGGCGTGACGGGCGGTCTGGCAGGCGGCGCGCCGCGCGGGGCGGCGCGGGACAGGGGTAGCCCAGCGGGGGCCGCGACGCCAGCGTCGGGGCGATAGCGGCGTGCGCGCCGGGGCGATTGCGGCGTGCGCGCCGGGGCGATTGCGGCGTGCGCGCCGGGGCGATTCCGGCGGGCGCCGGGCGGGCGCAGGGCGCGCCGGGCGGGGGCGGAGGGGAGAGGCGGCGCGGGATCGGGCGCCTGAATTGGAGGCAGTTGCGCGATCCGCCGTCGAAGATCTTGGGGCGAAGGGCCTGTCCCGGCGGCGAATCACGCCTTTGGCGCCACGCGCAAGCGCAATCGCGATTGCCGCTGCGGTGAACTTCTGTTTAAACCGCGCCCGTCCATCGCCGGAGCGTCCGCTCCGCGCGCCATGCCAACGGGAGGCTATGACATGGAAAGACGCCTGTTCCTCAAGGGCGCCGCGGTCGGCGGCGTCGGCGCCGCGACCCTCGCCGCGCCGGCCATCGCTCAGGACGTGCGCGAGCTTCGCATCGTGTCCACCTGGCCGCGCGACTTCCCCGGCCTGGGCCTGAGCGCCCAGCGCCTGGCCGACCGCATCACGCAGCTGAGCGACGGCCGGATCCAGACGCAGTACTTCGCGGCCGGCGAGCGCGTGGGCGCGTTCGACGTGTTCGACGAGGTCGCGGCCGGCAACAGCCAAGCCTATATCGGCGCCGATTACTACTGGGTCGGCAAGCACCCGGGCTTCGCCTACTTCACGGCCGTGCCGTTCGGCATGACCACGCCGGAGTGGAACGCCTGGATCAAGTTCGGCGGCGGCCAGGCCCTGTGGGACGAGATGTCGGGCGAGTTCGGCCTGAAGGCGCTGCCCTGCGGGTCGACCGGCACGCAGGCCGGCGGCTGGTTCAACAAGCTGATCGAGAGCGCGGACGACCTGAAGGGTCTGAAGATGCGCATCCCGGGCCTGGGCGGCACGGTGATGAGCAAGCTGGGCGCCTCGACCGTCTCGCTGCCGGGCGGCCAGATCTATGAGAACCTGGTGTCGGGCGCCATCGAGGCGACGGAGTGGGTCGGCCCCTACAACGACTACTTCATGAAGTTCTACGAGGCCGCCAAGTACTACTACACCGGCGGCATGCACGAGCCGGGCGGCGGCATCGCCTTCGGCATGAACGCGTCCTGGTGGGGCGAGCTGAGCGACTACGAGAAGGCCGTCATCACCGCCGCCTGCATGGAAGAGCATGCGGCCGCCCACGAAGAGAACATGGCCCTGAACGGTCAGTACCTGGCGCGTCTGGTCAACGACCACGGCGTCGAGGTGCAGGCGTTCAACGAAGAGGTCTGGGACAGCTTCGGCGAGGCGGCCGAGGAGGTGTTCGAGGAGACGCGCGAACACTCGGCGCTCGCCGCGAAGATCAACGACGCCTTCCAGGGCAGCCTGCGCGAGGTCGGCGGCTTCATGAACGCCTTCGAGGGCACCTTCGTGAACCAGCGCAACCGCGTGCTCGGGCTCTGATCCGCCCCTGACGAGACCCGCGCGGGCGGGGGCCGAGCGCCCCCGCCCGCGTGCATTGAGACGGCAGGTTTCCGGACGGCCGACGTTCGGGCGTCGCGCCCGGGGCGATCCCGGGGAGGGGCGCCGCGGCGGCCGCGCGCCGCCCGCCCGACCGAGACATGCGAGCAAGGGGACGCGCCCATGACCGCCATCGATCCGAGCCTGCGCCTGGGGCGCGCCGGGGGGAACGACGCGACCGACCGCTTCGTGCGGTTCTTCGCCTGGGCGAACCTGTTCCTGCTGGGCATGTTCCTGTTCCAGACGGTTCTGGTGGTCATCCTGGGCTTCGAGGGCCCCAGCGCGGCCCTGGGCGGCGAGGGCGGGCCGGCGGCCTGGCTGCTGCTGCTGTTCTATCCGGCGGCGGTGATCGCGGCGTGGTTCTTCGTCAGCGGCACGCCGTTGCGCGGCCTGCGCGAGGACTCGGACAAGATCAGCGGGTTCAACGCCTGGATCGTGCGCGGCGCCTTTTTCGCGGTGCTGTTCGTGGGCGTGGTCGATTTCGCCATCAGCTTTCTGCGCGTCGAGGAAATGCTGCCGGGCCTGCTGGGCGAGGACCTGGCCGGGCAGATGAACCGCAGCCTGTTCCGCGGCCCCTACGTCCACCTGCCGCTGGTGGCGCTGGGCTTCGTGCTGGCGCTGTTCGCGCGCGGCCCGGGATTCACCTGGCTGGCGCTGATGATCGTGGGCGCGGAGCTGCTGATCGTGATCAGCCGGTTCGTGTTCAGCTATGAGCAGGCGTTCATGGGCGATCTGGTGCGCTTCTGGTACGCGGCGCTGTTCCTGTTCGCCTCGGCCTACACGCTGCTGGACGAGGGGCATGTGCGCGTCGACGTGTTCTATGCGGCCATGGATCTGCGCCGCAAAGGCTGGGTCAACACCATCGGCGCGGTCCTGTTCGGGCTGAGCCTGTGCTGGGTGATCCTGCTGCTGGGCATGAATTCGGGCGCGGCGACGATCATGGCGCCCCTGATGAAGTTCGAGGTGACGCAGACCGGCTTCGGCCTGTTCGTCAAATACCTGATGGCGGGCTTTCTGGGCATCTTCGCCATCACCATGCTGATCCAGTTCTGCGCGATGCTGATGGAGAGCGTGGCCGACATCAAAGGCGAGCCGGGGCACCGCGACCGCGACGGCGCGGCGGCGTCCTGATCCCCAACTAGAGTTCGAGGCGAAACGGCATGGAACTTCTCTTCCTCGCGCTTCTGGTCGTGATCATGGCCTTCGCGCTCGGCTCCGGGTTTCCGGTGGCGTTCGCGCTGCCGGGCGCGGCCATCGTGACCATCGGGCTGGCGGCGGCCGCGGGGTGGCTGTTCGCCGGGGATGCGGACAGCTTCTTCATCGACGGCGGACCGGTGGAGTGGCTGTCGGCGGGCGTGATCAACCTGCGCGGCGTCTATTGGGAGGTGGAGCGCGACACGCTGATCGCCATTCCGCTGTTCATCTTCATGGGGATCATGCTGCAGCGGTCGAAGATCGCCGAGGATCTGCTGGAGACGATGGCGCAGCTGTTCGGGCCGGTGCCCGGAGGCCTGGGCATTTCGGTGGTGTTCGTGGGCGCGCTGCTGGCGGCGACCACGGGGATCGTGGGCGCGACGGTGGTGGCGATGGGGCTGATCTCGCTGCCCGCGATGCTGCGCAACAACTATTCCAAGCCGCTGGCGACGGGGACCATCGCCGCCTCGGGGACGCTGGGGCAGATCATTCCGCCCTCGATCGTGCTGATCATCCTGGCCGACCAGCTGGCGAGCGCCACGGATCAGGCCAGCGCGGCGCGCAAGGCGCTGCACAAGGCCTCCACCGGAGAGC
This sequence comes from Pseudomonadota bacterium, assembly GCA_039816075.1. Classification (GTDB taxonomy): domain Bacteria; phylum Pseudomonadota; class Alphaproteobacteria; order Rhodobacterales; family Rhodobacteraceae; genus Albimonas. The sequence goes on from JBCBYE010000254.1 coordinate 3,401, forward strand.
TGTCGATGCCGTCGGAATACGACGTGTCGGGCACCTCGGCCGGAGAGATGTTCCTGGGCGCCTTCGTGCCGGGGCTGCTGCTGGTCGCGCTCTACATGCTCTACATCCTGCTGTTCGCGCTGGCGCGGCCCAAGCTGGCCCCGCCGGTGCCCTTCGACGGGGCGCGCAACGCGCGGTTCTGGGGGCGCGTGACGCTGACGCTGGTGCCGCCGCTGGCGCTGATCTTTCTGGTGCTGGGCTCGATCATCGGGGGCGTGGCCACGGTGAACCAGGCCGGCGCCATCGGCGCGGCGGGCGCGATGATCATGGCCGGCTACCGGCTGAAGGAGGGCGAGAGCCTGGCCTACGTGCCGGCGATCATCGGCCTGGCCGCCATCGCGACGCTGTTCGTCACGGCGACGCAGTTCGATCTGAACATCCGGTCCGTGGACACCGCGCAGGACCGCATCGGCATGACCATCGCGCTGGTCGCGGTGGCGGCGCTGCTGGTGTCGCTGATCTGGTCGGGGCTGCGCACGCTGCGCATCGACGACACGCTGCGCGGCGTGATGATGGAGACGGCCAAGACCACCTCGCTGGTGTTCATCATCCTGCTGGGCGCGGCGGTGCTGACGGCGGCCTTCCGCGCCTTCGGCGGCGAGGAGATCGTCAAGGGGTTCCTGGAGAGCCTGCCGGGCGGGTTCTGGACGCAGTTCGTCATCGTGATGCTGGTGATCTTCATCCTCGGCTTCTTCCTCGATTTCATCGAGATCGCGGTGGTCGTGGTGCCGATCACGGCGCCGATCCTGCTGGCCGATCCGGGCGCCAACATCACCGCCGTGTGGCTGGGGGTGATGATCGGGCTGAACATCCAGACGAGCTTTCTGACGCCGCCCTTCGGCTTCGCCCTCTTCTACCTGCGCGGCGTGGCGCCGAGGGAGGTGAAGACCACCGACATGTACAAGGGCGTGATCGCCTTCATCGGCCTGCAGCTGAGCGCGCTGGTCATCGTGGGCCTGGTCCCGCCGCTGGTGAACTATCTGCCCAACCGCGTGAACCTGACGGCCGAGACGGCGCCGCCGCCGCGCAACCCGCAGCTGCAGCGATGCCTCGAGGATTATGTGCTGGCGGAGATCGAGGCGGCGGGTCCGGCGATCGGCGGCACGGTGGCCGCGGCGCGGCGGCTGGAGCTGAGCTATCTGCCCGAGGATCTGGCCGAGGGGCTGACCGAGAGCTTCGACGCGGCGGAGACGGCGCTGCGCCTGCTGCCGGAGGCGGCGGAGGCCGGGCGCGCCAAGGACGCGGCGGCCGAGGCGTTCCGCCCGGTCCTGCGCGCGGTGCGCAGGCTGGAGCGCGACATCCGGCGGCTGGAGGAAGAGGCGGACGAGATCGAGCTGCGCGCCGGGCGCATGCGCGACGAGAGCCTGGCGGAGGCGCGGGCGGAGCTGGAGACCGAGGCCGCCGCGCTGCGGGCCGAGGCGGAGGCGCTGCGCGCCGAGATCCCGGCGGACTGGGACGAGACCTTCGCCGCGTTCCGCGAGCTGGAGAGCGCCGAGACGGCGCTGCTGCGCGACTATCGCCGGGCGGGCGACGCCAGCGCCGAGGCGCCGGCGGAGCTGCGCGCGGTTCTCGCCTCCACCGACGCGCTGCGGGCGCTGGAGGCGCCGCTGCGGGACATGCTGGAGCAGGTGCGCTCGGCCACGGATCTGGCGGCGCTGGAGGATGCGGTCACCGAGCTGCGGTCGGCCGCCGGGGACGTGGAGGGCGCGCGGGAGGTGCGGTCGGCCGTGAACGACGCGCGCCGGACGATCCGCGACGACGCGCCGGATCGGGCCGTGGCGGCGGCGGCGCTGGAGGAGGCGCTGGCCCTGCAGGCGGCGCAGATCGCCTGGCGCGAGCGGGCGGAGCGCGAGCTGCTGCCGGGTCTGGAGACCTATGTGACGGAGATCACGCAGACCGTGGGCGCGCGTCAGCTGGAGCGCATGCCGCGGGCGATGGCCCTGTCCATCGCCGCCTGCGAGAGCAACCACCGGGATCTGTCGCTGCATTTCTAGGGGGCTGCGACGTTCGGGGCGGCTTTCGGGGCGGCGCGGCGACGACGGGAGGCCGGCGGGAACGCCGGCCTCTTTTGCGTTCGGGGGGCGTCGCGCGTCGCGCCTGCGGCCCGGGCCCGTGGAGGCGACCCCGTTCCCCGGCGCGCGGCCCGCCCGCCCTCCCCCGTCGCGCCGGGGAACGGGACGCCGGGGAACGGGGCGTTTCGTTTGCTGCGCGGGGTCTTGAGAGCGGGAGCGGCCTGCGAGGGCGTCGCGAGGTTCGGGCCGGCGGCTTCGAGACGAGGGCGCCTCGACGTCTGCGGCTCGGCCGAAGGCGTCGGGCGGCGTGCGCCTGGGGTCGGATCGTTTTCGGTTGGTCTTGGATCACGCCGGGGGATCACGCGGGGGATCACGGAGGGAGGGGGCAGGCGGCGCGAGGCGCGTGCGGGCGCGGGGCGCGGCGCCCTTGCGCCTGCGTCCACGGCGGGCTGCGGGGGCTGGGGAGGCTTCGGCGAAACGTTGGCGTTCCGGCGTCTTCTCCGGCGTGGTCGCCGACGTGACCCGAGGGTTTGACGGCGCCTTGGCGCCTCCGGCGTCGGCGTCGGCGCAGGCGGTTTCGCGGGGCGTCGTCCCCGGATGTGCGGATCGCAGGCGAACGTCGAGGCGAGGCGCCTTCGCCTTGGGCCGATACCGCGTCGCCCGGGCGAGCGGCGGCGCCAGGGCTTGCGGCCGAACCTTGCCGCGCGGTTTTCATGCCGTCCGACGACCCGCCGTTCGGGTTTTCGGGCGCTCCCGTTCCCCGGCGCTCCCGTTCCCCGGCGCCCCCGTTCCCCGGCGCCCCGTTCCCCGGCGCGACGGGGGAGGGCGGGCGGGCCGC
>JBCBYE010000507.1:0-3713 GCA_039816075.1 Pseudomonadota bacterium
AACGCCCAGGCGCTTGCCGGCGAGCCCGCCGAAATCCGTCTCCTCGCCCCGGCGCAGCATCACGCCCGCCCCGTCGACGAACGTGGGCAGGCTGAATTCGACCAGGGCGCGCCGCCCCAGCGTCACCGTCGCCGCGCCGCAGAGCAGATCGGCGCGCCCCTCCGCCACCGCCTCGAACCGCTCCGCCGCATCGACCGGCACATAGACGAAGGCGATGCCGCTCAGCCCCGCCGCCTGCGCCACGCGCTGCGCCGCCTGCGTGCACAGATCCACGGAATAGCCCTGCGCCGCGCCGCCCTCCATCCACGAATGGGGCGGCGCGTCGCGGCGCACGGCCAGGCGGATCTCGCCGGTCTCCGCCATGCGCTCCAGCACGCCCTGGGCGGCGGCGGGCAGGGCCCAGAGGCCCGATGCGGTCACGGCGGCCGCCGCGGCGGCGGCCAGCAGAGGGCGGAGGATCATGGCGACGGCCTTCCCATTGCGCTGCGCTCCGCGCCCCGGCGCGGGCCTGGCGACCCCGGCAGATCACCGGGAGGGGTTTTCCGCCAGTCGCTTGGCAGAGGAAAGTCCAAACACTCCGCCTGTGCAATCCCAAGGGGTTGACGAAAGCGGTTCCAACGCCTCCGGCCGCGCGAGGGACTGGCGCAGAGACCGTTTTGATTGGATGCGCAAGGTGTTCGCGAGGCGCGACCTTCCGCAGTCTGCGAAGCTTCTTGCGGCGATGCTGGCGCAGACTTTCGCCGACGCCGAAACCGGGCGGGCCTGGCCTTCGAAAGCAGTGCTCGCCGAAGCCCTCGCCGTCTCGCCTGACACAGTAAAGCGGGCTATCCGCCGCCTCGAAGCGGCCCGATTTCTCGACGTGGAAAGGCGCCGCGGGCGGGGTCGCGCGTCGGTCTACCAGCTCGCATTCCCGGCCGGATCGGAGCCCGAAAAAGGGTGCACCGTCGTTCCGTTTCCTGCGGCGAAAAGGGTGCAGACGCGGTCGAAAAAAGGGTGCAGCGCTGCACCCCCCTATAAGAACCCAGTAAGGAACCCAAACACGCGCACGCGCGAGGCGCGCCGAGATGCGCCGCAAGCGGCGCAGACGCCCGAGGCGAAAGCGCAGGCTCGCGAGAGTGTGGAGCAGCTGTGGGCGACGACGATTGCCGAAGGCCGGTATGTGCCGCCTTCGGCCCTCTCGCCCCATAGATTGCGTGGGATGATTGCTCGGAACCTGGTGACAGAAGCGCAGGTTCGCGCCTTGGGTTTGCTGTGAAGAGCCATCCGGCGTCACCGGCATGCGGGGCGATCATCGTCTCGCAGGCTGCCGCGGTGGAGGCGTGGCGGGCGTGGTTCCACCGCTGGGGCTTCGACCTGGACCGCATGGGGGCTCGCATCGTGCTCGAGCCCGGACGCCGCTACGCCCTGCCGACCTTCTCTCCACCCGGTCGTCGGGCGGTCGGCGAACGCGCAGCAGTCTGGCTGTGGCTGGAGCGGAACGCCTCGGCTGAGATCACCGACCGTTTCGTGCTGCGAGGGCCTGCCGCGCCGCTCGGTAATTCGACCGTCCAGCAGCGAACACCCGAAACCCTGACGAAGGAGGCGAACGATGGCTGATGAAGGATCGAACGCGGAACGCGCCGCGCTGCGCTTGAACGCGCGGCAAGAGGGCGCGCGGCTACGCATGGAAGCCGTTCAAGACGCCGTTGCTGCAAAGGCGGCAGCGTTGAGCGACGCCGGGTTCACGGGCGGCGAGATCGCGGCCGCGATGATGGGCCTGGCCGCAGCCTCCCTCGTGAAATCCAAGGGCGCAAAGATCGCAGCGATTGACATTCGCGCGATCGCCGATGCCTGCGAAACCTGGGAGGCGGTCGAGCCGGCCTCGTCACTCGCGCAGGCCCGCCCTGCGGGCTTCGCGTAATGCGGCCCGGAGCGGCTACTGAGCGCCGGTCTAATCTGGGAGCCCGGCGGGCAGTTTCGCGAAACGGTGGCGAGGCGTTCCGATCGACGCCTGCCGGGGGCGTCGCGGGTCCTTCCGCACGCGATCCGCACGGGGGTAATTCGGGCCCCGTCACGCGCAAAAGACTCCGGCGGCGCGTCAGGTGGGGTTGTGGTTGGGGTTGTTGTTGTAAAATCAGAGGCTTGACGCGACTTCACCGGGCATCGCTCCCTCCGGCGAGGTCGTTCTCGGCGGGCGGATCGGGTCGAGCGCTCGAGCAGCGAGTGCAGCCCGCCCCTCCCGCGGTTCAAGGCTCGGCAGTCACGCCGCCATGCGGTTGCCTCTGGGTGAGCGACGCCAGCGAGAACGAAATCCAATCGAGAAGTCGGCCGCAGGCCGTACGGGGGGCGTTCGCCGACTTAGCGGGAGCGGGGTGCGGTGTCTGTGCGTTGGAGCGGATGCTGGAGCCGGCATGGAGAACGCTTGGCGCGCTGGCGGACAGGACTGCGAAGGTCGCGGCCTGTCGCGTGGAGGCGGTAAGCGACGAGACGCCGAACGCCGGCCTGGCGTGGCCCTTGGTGCGCCTGTGGCGCGATCTACGCGAAGCGGTTCTTCAGCGTGCGGACGCGGGGTGGAAGCGTCCTAAGCCGGCGGCGGCGCGGGGGGCGCACTGGAGGGGCGAGGGAAGCTGCTCGGCCGGTTTCGGTCAGCCGGTAGGTGGTTCGGCCGCCGACGCCCTCGCCGGCCGCCTCGACCAGCCCGTCCTCGATCATCGACTCGAGGGTGGCCGGGCCGGCGCCGTGCAGCTCGGCGAGGATGCGCGGGCCTCCGACGCTCAGGTGCTTCAGGGCCTTCGCCCGCTGGCTGGCGCGCGTGGTCATTCGGCCGACTCCTTGCGCAGGCGCACGCCGGCGCCGCCGCCGTTTTCTGGGATGAAGACGGCACCGGCGGCCTCGAGCGCCGCCTGGAGCGCGTTCATGGTTGAGATCCGAGCGTCTGCACCGTTTTCGATGCGGCTGATCGTGTTGTGCGAAACATCGCAGATCGCTGCCAGTTCCCGAACCGAGAGCTTCAGCGCAGCCCGCGCCATTCGCAGCTGCGCAGCATTCATTGTGACATTATCCTAACCTTGTTGACGGAGTCACAAAGGACGCCTACCTAGGACACCATACCCACAGGAGGGCGAAAATGCACCGTCAGGAACCACCATCCGCACCGTCTGTCGACGCACAGGCCGATTACGTGGCCAAGCTTCAGCCCGTGATCGAGGCCCTTCTGGCGCTGCCGGACTTCGCCGGGACCAGGATCAACTTCTCCCGGATCATGAATCTCGGCATGGGGCACGACCCCAGAACCAAGGCCGAGCGCGCGATGCAGAAGGCTCTGCTGCGCGAGCTGCGCGTTCGCTACCCGGGCGAGGCCTATCCTGCGATGGCCGTCCGCATCTCCGACGACGGCGCGCCGGCCGAGGGCGGATCATGATCGGCGCGGACGCCCGCCGGGCGCGTGCCGAGGCTCCGCCGCAATCCAGCGGAGCCGCGGAGCCACCACCATCCTGCTGCGGGTCGTCGCCGGTCGTCGCGCAGATCGCGCGGTGCCGCGCGGCCTGGTCGAGCCTGGAACGCGGCGCGACATCCGACGCCGATCTCGACCGGATGCACGACGCGGCGGGGCGCGAGGACGCCGCCCTCGCCGCGGTCCCCATCAACGACGTGACCGACCTGCTGGCCTTGCTCGCCCACACGCTGCGCTCCGGCGCCCTCCTGCCCGGCGACGCCCTGGGCGCCGCGATCAC
>JBCBYE010000685.1:0-2420 GCA_039816075.1 Pseudomonadota bacterium
CCTGGAATTCACCCTGGAGGACGGCGTGCTGGCGGTTCTGGGCCTGCATCCGGCGCGCCGGTCGGCCCGGGCGGCGGTGCGCATCGCGGTGGACCTGGCGACGTCGGGCGCCGTGACGCGCGAAGAGGCGGTCATGCGGATCGAGCCGCGCCTGTTGAACGCGCTGCTGCATCCCACCATCGACGCCGCGGCGCCGCGCGACGTGATCGCGCGCGGTCTGCCGGCGAGCCCCGGCGCGGCGGCGGGCCCGCTGGTGTTCAACGCGGCCGCGGCGGATGCGGCTGCGGCGCGCGGCCAGCCCGCGGTCCTGGCGCGCATCGAGACCAGCCCGGAGGACATTCGCGGCATGCACTCCGCCGCAGCGGTGCTGACCACGCGTGGCGGCATGACCAGCCATGCGGCGGTGGTGGCCCGGGGGCTGGGCACGCCCTGCGTCGTGGGCGCGGCGGACCTGGTTCTGGACCTGGAGGCGCGGGCGCTGAAGGGCCGCGACGGCCGCCTGTTCCGCGAGGGCGACCTGATCACCGTGGACGGCGCGGCGGGCGAGGCCCTGGCCGGCGCCGCGCCGACGGTGCAGCCGGAGTTCTCCGGCGCGCTGGCCGAGCTGATGAGCTGGGCCGACGGCATGCGCCGGCTGGCCGTGCGCGCCAACGCCGACACCGCGCAGGACGCGCGCGTGGCGCTGGGCTTCGACGCGGACGGCATCGGGCTGTGCCGGACGGAGCACATGTTCTTCGAACAGGGGCGCATCACGGCCATGCGCCGCATGATCCTCGCCGAAACCTCCGAGGATCGGCGCGCGGCGCTGGAGCAGCTGCTGCCCATCCAGCGCGGCGATTTCATCGGGCTTTATCGCGTGATGCAGGGGCGGCCGGTGACGATCCGCCTGCTCGACCCGCCGCTGCACGAGTTTCTGCCCCATGGCGAAGACGAGATCGCCGATCTGGCCGAGGCCATGGACATGGCGCCCAAGGCGATCCGCCGCCGCATCGCCGATCTGGCGGAGTTCAACCCCATGCTCGGCATGCGCGGCTGCCGCCTGGGGGTGGTGCTGCCGGAGATCTACCAGATGCAGGCGCGGGCGCTGTTCGAGGCGTTGGCGCAGAGCTGGGGCGGCGACGGACAGCTGGTGACGCCCGAGGTGATGATCCCGCTGGTGTCGGCGCGGCGCGAGGCGGCGCTGATCCGCCGATCCATCGACGCCGTGGCGGCCGAAGTGTCCAAGGAGACGGGCCGCGCCTTCGTCTACAAGGTCGGGGTGATGGTGGAGACGCCGCGCGCCGCCCTGCGGGCCGGCGAGATCGCCGAGGACGCGGAGTTCCTGAGCTTCGGAACGAACGACCTGACGCAGATGACGTATGGGCTGAGCCGCGACGATGCCGGCCGCTTCATGCGCGACTACGTCAACGCCGAGGTGTTCGCCGAGGATCCGTTCCACACGCTGGACCGCGACGGCGTGGGCGAGCTGCTGATCCTGGCGGCGGAGCGCGCGCGCGACCGGCGGGCGGACATGCCGCTGGGCCTGTGCGGGGAGCATGGCGGCGATCCGGCCTCGGTCGAGTTCTGCGAGGCGGCGGGGTTCGACTATGTCTCGTGCTCGCCGTTTCGGGTGCCGATCGCGCGGCTGGCGGCGGCGCAGGCGAGCTGGCGCGCCCGGGGATGAGCGTGATCGACGTGGAGGACGGCGCCGCGGCGCTGGCCCGCATGCGCGCGGGCGGCAAGGCCGCGATGGCCCGGGCGCTCGCTCGGCTGGAGGCTCGGGCCGATGAACCGGAGACCTGGGCACTGCTCGATGCGGCGCATCGGGAGGGGCGCGGACATGTGCTCGGGCTGACCGGACCGCCGGGGGTCGGCAAGTCGTCGCTCGCGCACAGGTTGATCGAAGGATGGCGCGGCCGCGGGCTGCGCGTGGCGGTGCTGGCGGTCGACCCGTCGAGCCGGCGCACGGGCGGCGCGCTGCTGGGGGACCGCACGCGCATCGCGACGGATCCGGAGGATGCGGGGGTGTTCGTCCGGTCGATGGCGGCGCGGGACCGATTGGGCGGGTTGGCCGAGATCACCTGGCCGGCGGCGGTGCTGATGCGCGCGGCCTTCGACCGGGTGCTGATCGAGACGGTGGGCGTCGGGCAGTCCGAGACCGAGGTGGCGGAGCTGGCGGACACGGTGATGCTGTGCGTGCAGCCGGGCTCGGGCGACGCGCTGCAGTTCATGAAGTCGGGCGTCATGGAGACGCCGCATCTGCTGGCCGTGACCAAGGCCGACATGGGCGGGCCGGCGCGTCGCGCGCTGGCGGATCTGAAGGGCGCGCTGACGCTGGCGCCGCCGCGGGTCGGCGACGAGGCGGGGGAGGCGCCGGAGGCGGCCGTGCTCGTCTCCTCGGCCACGGGCGAGGGGCTGGAGGCGCTGCTGGACGCGGCCGA
>JBCBYE010000288.1:0-5928 GCA_039816075.1 Pseudomonadota bacterium
CCCGCGCGCCGCGCCGCGCGCCGTCGCGCGCCGCGGGCCCGCTCCGAGGCGCGGTTGCAGGCGCGACAGCGTCTGGACGGCGCCCCTCCCATGCGGCAGGCTTTGCGCCAAGCCTGAACGCCGCATCCAGACGGCCCGCTCACCTGGGAGGAAACCACCGCCATGATCCGCGCCCGCCTCGCGCTTGCCGCGCCCGCGCTCGTCCTCGCCGCCGCCGCCGCGCCGGCGCCCACCCCCGCGTTCGCGCACGAACAGCTGGTGACCATCGTCGCCGGCCACCCGCCGGTCTTCCGCTGGGTCAAGCACGCGTCCCAAACCTTCATCCCCGCCGTGCAGGCGGCGCTGGAGGGGTCGGAGCACGGCCTGAAATTCTCGGAACAGTACGGCGGCGCCCTGGCCGGCGTGGGCGAGGAGCTGGAAGCGACCGAGGAGGGGCTGGCCGAGATCGGCCTCGTCTCCTCCCTCTTCGATCCGTCCAAGCTGGCGATCCAGAACGTCACCTACGTGACGCCGTTCGTGTCCGCCGACACGGCCAAGATCTCCTCCATGATGGACCGTCTGCAGGCCGAGGACCCGCGCATGCGCGCCAGCTGGGAGGCGGTGAACCTCGAATATCTCGGCTGCGCCATCGGCATCGACGACTATCTGCTGATGACCGATTTCCCGGTCGAGCGCCTCGCCGACCTCGAAGGGCGCAAGATCGGCGCGCCCGGGCCGGCGGTGAACTGGCTGAAGGGGACCGGCGCCGTGGGCGTCTCCGGCAACCTCACGACCTACTACAACGAAATCAAATCAGGGGTTTACGACGGCGTGATCGTGTTCGCCTCCGCCGCGCTGCCGGGCAAGCTCCATGAGGTCGCGCCCTACATCACGCGCATGGGCTTCGGCGGTCAGTACGCCGGGGGCCTGGCGGCCAACAAGGACTGGTACGACGCCCAGGGCATCGCGGTGAAAGCGGCGCTGAAGGACGCCTGCACGGCGTATTCCGAGGCCTATCACGCCGATCTCGACGCCGCCGTCGCCAAGGCCTTCGAGGTCATGCAGGGCGCCGGCGCCACCGTGACCGACGCCGACGCCGAGATGCGCGCCGCCTGGGCCGCGGGCATGGAGAACAACGCCCTCGAATGGGCGGCCCGGCTCGACGCGCAGGGCCAGGCGGGGTCGGAGATCCTGTCCCTCTACATGGACGCCATGCGCGAGGCGGGGGCGACGCCCGTGCGCGACTGGGACAAGGAGTGAGCCGGCCGGGCGGGGGAGCGCGCGCGTGAGCGAGGCCCCCTCGCCCGACCCGCACCTGGCGCCGCTGCCGGGGGAGCTGCCGCTGTCCTCGCCCGGCTTCGCGGCGGTGGACCGGACGGTCGGCGGCGTCTGCGCGGCGCTCAACGTGTTGGGAACGCTGCTGATCCTGGGGCTGGCGGTGCTGGTCAATGTCGACGTGATCGGGCGGGCGGCCTTCGGGGCGCCGGTGTCGGGCGTGCCGGAGATCGTGTCGCTCTCCATCGTCGCGATCGTGTTCCTGCAGGCGGCCCAGGCGGCGCGGGCTGGGCGCTTCATCCGCTCCGACGCGCTGCTGCGGGCCCTGGCGCGGCGGGCGCCGCGGGCGGCGGCCTGGCTCGACGCCCTGTGGCACGCGGCGGCGCTGGCGCTGATCTGGATCGTCGCGCAGGCCTCCTGGCCCTTGTTCCTAAAGGCCTGGGATCGCGACGAATTCGTCGGCGCCGTGGGCGATTTCACCGCCCCGGTCTGGCCGGTGAAGGCGGTGCTTCTGGTGGGCTGCGGGGCGCTGATGGCGCAGTTCGCCCTGGGCCTTGTGCGCGCCGTCGCCGCGGGATTGCGGAGGGCGCCGTGAGCCCGTTCGAGATCGGGCTCCTGTCGCTGCTGGCCATGGCGGGGCTGGTCATGGCGGGGCTCTTCGTGCCCGTGGCGCTGATGCTGTGCTCCTATATCGGGGTCTGGGCGCTTAAAGGGTCGCCGCTGTTGGCGGGCAAGCTGCTCGCCCTGGCGGCGAACGATGCGATCAGCTCCTACTTCTTTGGAGTCGTTCCGCTTTTCGTGCTCATGGGCTTCATCACCGCCGAGGCGGGGCTGGGCCGCGACGCCTTTGCGGTGGCGCATCACGCGTTTCGCCGTCTGCGCGGCGGGCTGGGGCTGGCGACCATCGGGGCCAATGCCGCCTTCGCCGCAGTCACTGGAATATCAATCGCTTCCGCGGCGGTCTTCGCACGGCTGGCGACGCCGGAGATGACCTCTCGCGGCTACACCGCCCGCTTCGCCGCGGGGGTCGTGGCGGGGTCGTCGGTGCTGGGGATGCTGATCCCGCCCTCGCTGCTGCTGATCCTCTACGCGCTGCTGACGGAGCAGTCGGTGGGGGACCTGTTTCTGGCGGGGGTGCTGCCGGGACTGCTGCTCGCCGCGCTGTTCGGCGGGGTTGTGATCACACTCGCCGCCGTCGCCCCGAACTTCATCGGAGAGGGCGCGCAGGTGCGGGAGGAGGAGGGGCCAAGTCCCTCCGCCCTCGAGCTTTTTTCGCTGGGCGCGCCCATCGTGCTGCTGATCGGCGCGGTGCTGGGCGGCATCTATGGCGGGCTGTTCACGCCGATCGAGGCGGGCGCCGTGGGGTGCCTTGCGGCCGCCGCGATCGGGCTGGCGAAGCGGCGGCTGACCCTGGCCGGGGTCTGGCGGGTGCTGACGGAGACGGGCCTGGTGACCGCCTCGATCTGCTTTCTGCTGATCGCGGCGCAGATGTACAGCCGGATGCTGGCGCTGTCGGGCGTTCCGGCAGAGTTCGGCGGCTGGGTCGCGACGGCGGAGATGGCGCCGATCTGGATCGTGCTGGCCTATTGCACGCTTGTGATCACATTGGGGGCGATCCTCGACAGCTCCTCCATCATGTTGATTCTAGTGCCTTTGATGCTGCCGGTGGCCACCGGACTGGGCCTGGATCTGGTGTGGTTCGGCATCGTGACCGTGATCGCGGTCGAGATCGGGCTGCTGACGCCGCCCTTCGGAATTTCGGTCTATGTGGTCAAGTCGACCCTGGGGCCGGAGGGGCCGCCGCTGGGCGAGATCTTTGCCGGCGCGGCCCCCTTCGCGCTGGCCATGCTGGTGGCGCTGGGTCTTGTGATCACATTTCCCTTCCTCGCTACGGCGCTGATCTAGAAAGGAAAACCCATGGCGGGACGCTTCATCGACATCTCCGTGGCGCTGGAGGCGGACATCGCCTCGGACCCGCCCATGATGCTGCCGGAGATCGAGTATCAGGCCCATGACGAGACCGCCGAGCAGGTGATGAGCTTTTTCCCCGGGCTGACCAAGGCGCAGCTGCCGGGGGGCGAGGGCTGGGCGGTGGAGCGGCTGCGGATCGCCACCCACAACGGCACGCATCTGGACGCGCCCTATCACCATCATTCCACGATGAATCAAGCGCTTAAGGCGGGCGGCGAGCCCGCCTGGACCATCGATCAGGTGCCGCTGGAATGGTGCTTTTCGCGCGGCGTGAAACTGGATTTTCGGGAGATTCCGGACGGCGAGATCGTCAGCGCCATGGAGCTGAAGCTGGAACTGGACCGCATCGGACACGTGCTGCAGCCGCTGGACATCGTCCTGGTCAACACCTCCGCCGGCGAGGCCTATGGCGAGCCCGACTACATCATGAAGGGCTGCGGCATGGGGCGCGAGGCCACGATGTTCCTTTTGGAACAGGGCGTTAGGGTGACCGGCACCGATGCGTGGAGCTGGGATGCGCCCTTCGCGCTGACCGCGGAGGAATGGGCGAAGACCGGCGATCCGTCGATCATCTGGGAGGGGCATCGCGCCTCCATGGACATCGGGTACTGCCACATGGAGAAGCTGGCGAACCTGGATGCGCTGCCGGCGACGGGCTTCAAGGTGAGCTGTTTTCCCTTTAAGATCAAAGGGGCGTCGGCGGGGTTCACGCGCGCCGTGGCCATTCTGGACGAGTGACCGGCGGCGCCGCGGCGCGTAAACGGAGATGAACGATGCGGCTGGCGCCGAAGGATCGCGAAGAGCTGAGCGAGTTCAAGGGCTTCTTCGACGTCGTTGAAGCCTCCATGGGCTTCGTGCCGAACTCCCTGCCGACGCTGGCGCGCAAGCCGGCGCTGCTGAAGGGCTTTGCCGCGCTGGCCCAGGCGGCCCTGCCGCCGGAGGGGGAGGCGGTGTCGCGGCCGCTGTTGCAGATGTGCGCCGTGGTCGCCTCGGCCGCGTCGGGCTGCCGATACTGCCAGGCGCATACCTCGACGACGGCGGCGCGGCTGGGCGTCGCGCCGGAAAAGGTTGCGGATCTATGGCTTTACGAAACCTCCGAACGCTTCGACGCGGCCGAGCGCGCGGCGCTGCGCTATGCCCAGGCGGCGGCGGAGAGCCCGGGGCGCGCGGACGATGCGCTGCGCGCGGATGCGATCGCGTGGCACGGCGAGGACGGTCTGGTGGAGATCACGGCGGTGGTGGCCCTGTTCGGATTTCTGAACAGGTGGAACGACGCGATGGCGACGGAGCTGGAGCCGGAGCCCCGCGCCTTCGCCGAGGCGCATCTGACGGCCCATGGCTGGGAGGCCGGCAAGCACGCATAGGTCCGGACCTGTGCCGTTTCGGGACGGCGGCGGCGGCGCGGTCGTCCGGACGACTGCGCCGGCGTTGTCCGGACCTTTGGCGGGGACGATGGCGACGTCTAGGCTCTCCCGCGCCGATCCTGGAAACGATGCGGAACGTTCCGCATAACGGGACGCCCGGTTTCGGGACGGATGCGGGCGCCGTCGGGTCGCCGTCTTCAAAGCGTCGTTCAGCGCAGGTAAACGCCGCGCCATGAGCATCTTGTTGAGGGACGTGAAGAAAGCGTTCGCGGGTCGGGCGGCGGTGGACGGCGTGTCGGCGGAGATCGCGGACGGCGAGTTCTTCGCGGTGCTGGGACCGTCGGGCTGCGGCAAGTCGACCCTGCTGCGGCTGATCGCGGGGCTGGAGCAGGTGGACGGCGGCGAGATCGCGCTGGCCGGAGAAACGGTGGCCGGACCGGGCGTGCATGCGCCGCCCGAGGCGCGCGGCGCGGCGGTGGTGTTTCAGAGCTATGCGCTGTGGCCGCATATGGACGTGCGGGACAACGTGGCGTTTCCGATCGAGACGGCCGGGGCGTCGCGGGCCGCGGCGCGGGACGCGGCGGGGACGCATCTGCAAACGGTGGGTTTGAGCGCCTTCGCGGCGCGGCGGCCGGCCGAGCTGTCGGGCGGGCAGCGGCAACGCGTGGCCCTGGCGCGGTGCCTGGCGAGCGAGGCGCGGGCGGTTCTGATGGACGAGCCGCTGGCCAACCTGGACCCGCATCTGAGGGCGGCGATGGAGGGGGAGCTGACGGCGTTCCATCGCGCCTCGGGCGCCACGACGCTCTACATCACGCACGATCAGCGGGAGGCGATGGCGCTGGCCGATCGCATCGCGGTGATGCGGGCGGGGCGGTTCGAGCAGGTGGCGGATCCGGTGGAGACCTATCGCCGCCCGGCGACGGAGGCGGTGGCGCGGTTCATCGGGCGCGGCGCGGTGCTGGAGGCGTCGGTGCAGGCGGCGGGGGGCCGCGCGGCCGCCGCCGGGTTCGCCGGCGAGGCGGCCTGCGTCGCGGGCCAGGCGAGCGGGCCGGCCCGGGTGCTGGTGCGGCCGGAGGACGTGGCGCTGGAGGAGGGGCCGGGGGCCTGGGCCGGCGTGCTGCGCGAGGCGGCGTATCGCGGCGGCGTCTGGGAGGCGGTGGCGCAGGTCGAGGGCCTGGCGGAGGGCGTGCCGGTGAGCTCCGCCCAACCGTTGCGGGAAGGGGAGCGGGTTGCGCTGCGCCTGACCGGGGGCTGGGTGCTGCCGGGCTGACCGGCGCGCTGCCGGGCGCCCCGAACGCCTTGCCTTGCGGCAAGAGCGTCGGCCCGCCCGCCAGCCTGC
>JBCBYE010000834.1:0-1690 GCA_039816075.1 Pseudomonadota bacterium
GCGATCCTGTTCATCATCTTCGATTTGGAGGTTGCGTTCCTTTTCCCCTGGGCGGTCGCGTTCCAGGATGTCGGCCTCTTCGGCTTCTGGTCGATGATGGTCTTTCTGGCGGTGCTCACCATCGGCTTCGCCTACGAATGGCGGAAGGGAGCCCTGGAATGGGAGTGAGCGACGCCTCCGGCCCCGCCTCGGCCCCCGTCTCCGCGGCGGCCCCCGCCCCGGCGCTTGCCCCGACCGCATCCTCCGGCCCCGCCCTGGCCACCTCGGCCGGCCCGGACAAGGAGCAGATGGCCCGCCTGCTGTCGGACGAGCTGGCGGACAAGGGCTTTCTGCTCACCACCACCGACGACATCATCACCTGGGCGCGCACCGGCAGCCTGATGTGGATGACCTTCGGCCTCGCCTGCTGCGCGGTGGAGATGATGCAGACGTCGATGCCGCGCTACGACGTGGAACGCTTCGGCTTCGCGCCGCGGGCCAGCCCGCGCCAGTCCGACGTGATGATCGTGGCGGGCACGCTGACCAACAAGATGGCCCCGGCCCTGCGCAAGGTCTACGACCAGATGCCGGAGCCGCGCTACGTCATCTCCATGGGCTCCTGCGCCAACGGCGGCGGCTACTACCACTACAGCTACAGCGTCGTGCGCGGCTGCGACCGCATCGTGCCGGTGGACATCTACGTGCCCGGCTGCCCGCCCACGGCCGAGGCGCTGCTTTACGGCATCCTGCAGCTGCAGCGGAAGATCCGCCGCACCGGAGCGCTCGCGCGATGAGCGTCGAGAGCCTGTCCGAGATCGCCGCGCTGGCGGAGCTGCGCCTGCCCGACGCCGTCGTGTCGCACCGCATCGCGGGGGGCGAGCTGACCGTCCTGGCCGCCGTCGACCGGGTGCCGGAGCTGGTGAAGTTCCTGCGCGACGATCCCTCGGCGCAGTTCACCACGCTGATCGACATCTGCGGCGTCGACTGGCCGGAGCGCGAAAAACGCTTCGATGTGGTCTATCACTTCCTCTCGATGCGCCAGAACCTGCGCGTGCGCGTGACCGCGCAGGTGCGCGAGGACGAGATCGTGCCCTCGATCTTCGCCCTGCACCCCTCGGCCGACTGGTTCGAGCGGGAGGTCTTCGACATGTACGGGGTCCTGTTCAGCGGCCATCCGGACCTGCGCCGCATCCTCACCGACTACGGCTTTCGCGGGCATCCGCTGCGCAAGGATTTCCCGACCACCGGCTACGTGGAGCTGCGCTACGACGAGGGCGCCAAGCGCGTGGTCTACGAGCCGGTCAAGCTGACGCAGGACTATCGCCAGTTCGACTTCATGAGCCCCTGGGAAGGCGCCGAATACATCCTTCCCGGCGACGAGAAGGAGAGCGCGTGACCATGTCCGCGCCCCTGCCGACGGCGCCGGCGCCCGCGGCGGTTCGGCCGCTGATCGAGGGGCCCAGCTTTTTCTGCATCGGCGCGCAGAAGGCGGGCACGAGCTGGCTGCAGGCCATGTTCGACCGGCATCCGGACATCCACGTGCCCTTCGTCAAGGAAGTGCATTACTGGGACACGGTGCGCGCGCCCTTCGCCGGGCGGCACCGCGACGACGCGCAGGCGCGCCTGGCGGGCGGGCCGATCCGGGCGCTGAAGGTGGTGATGCGCCGCGGCCTCGCCGGCACGCTGCGCCTGCGGCGCGAAATGGCGGCGC
>JBCBYE010000574.1:0-3144 GCA_039816075.1 Pseudomonadota bacterium
GATCGCCGCCGCGCTGCGCGCCCTCATGGCCGAGGACGGCGCGTGACCCCGAGCCGGCCGGCCCCGCCCCGGCCCGCCCCCGCTCCGCCGCGGGCCCCGCCCACCCACCCGCCCGCGCCGAACCGGGGACGGGCCGGGGCGGGGCCGCGTCGCGGGCGGGCCGGCGGATGTCGCGACCGGGCCGGACGCCGGCGCCGCCCCGGCGCAGCCTCGGCCGGCGGCCCAGCCTCGAAAGGCGGCCCAGCCTCGAACGGCGGCCCAGCCTCGATCGGCGGCCTCGACCGCGCCACGGCAAGCCAGCGGAGCGTCCGTCCATGACCCCTGTCATCCCCAAGGTCTCCACCGCCGCCCTGCTGGGCCATGAGGGCGACGAGGCCCGGCACGCCGCCTGCGCCGACGTGGCGACGGCGGCCGCCGGCCCCGGCTTTCTCGCCCTCGCCGGCGCCGACGCCGCCCTCGGGCTCGACCCGCAGGCGCGCGCGCGCCTCCTGCGTTTCTTCGACCTGCCGCCCGCCGCGCGCGCGGCGCTGGCCCGCGCCAAGTTCCGCCCCGGCGCGCCCAACCATTACCGCGGCGTCTTTCTGCCCCAGCCGGGCGAACCCACCTGGAAGGAGGGCATCGATCTGGGTCCCGATCTCGTCGACCCCGCGCTCGCCCGTCCCGGCGATCCGCTGACCGAGCCGACGCCCCTGCCGCCGGAGGCCGAGGCGCCCGGCTGGCGCGCCGAGGCGGCGGCGTGCCACGCCGCCATGTCCCGCCTGGGCCTGACGCTGGTGGAGGCGCTCGCCGCGCCCTTCGGCCTGGACCCCGCCGAAACGCGCGCGCTCTTCGACGGCGGCCTCTCCACCCTGCGCCTGATCCGCTACCCCGAACGCACGCGCGAGAGCCTTCCGGCGGATCTCGCGCAGGCGCAGGTTCCGGGCGAGGACCGCTGGATCGTCGGCAAGGCCCATTGCGACAACGGCTTCGTCACCCTGCTGTGGCAGGACGCCCAGGGCGGCCTGCAGGCCCGCGCCGCCGACGGCGCCTGGATCGACGTGCCGCCGCTGCCCGGCGGCCTCGCGGTTAATTTCGGCCGCATGCTCTCGGACATCACCGGCGGGCAGGTGCGCGCGACGGAGCATCGCGTGCTCGGCGGCCTGCGCGAACGCGTCTCGATCCCGTTCTTTCTGGAACCCGCCGCCGACGCCGCCATCCCCTTCGCCGACGGTCCGCGCCCCTACGGCGACGTGCTGTGGGAGCGGATGACCCGGTTCGTCGAATTCCGCGGCGTCGCGCGGCGCGTCGCGGCGGACTGAGCCGGTGCCGTCCCATGCCCTGATCCTCGGCGGCGCCCGGTCCGGCAAGACGCGGCTGGGCCTCGAGCGCACCGAGGGGCTGGGCGCGCGCCGGCTCTACGTCGCGACGGCCGAAGCCTTCGACGCCGAGATGGCCGAGCGCATCGCGCGCCACAAGGCCGAGCGGGGGGAGGGCTGGCGCACGCTCGAGGCGCCGCTGGACCTGGCGCAGGCGCTGCGCGGACCGGAGGCGGCGCAGGCGGACGCGGTGCTCGTCGACTGCCTGACGCTGTGGCTGTCGAACCTGATGCATGCGGGGCGGGATCCGGAGGCGGAGGCGGAGCGGCTGATCGAGGCGCTCGCCGTCTGCCCGGTCCCGGTCACGCTGGTCTCCAACGAGGTGGGGCTGGGCCTGGTGCCCGAAACGCCGCTGGGCCGCGCCTTTCGCGACGCGCAGGGGCGGCTGAACCAGCGCGTCGCCGCCGCGGCGCCCCAGGCCTGCTTCGTGGCGGCCGGCCTGCCCCTGACCCTCAAGGGCGCCCCCCTGCGCTGAGGCCCGCCCCGGCGCTAGGGCAAGGTTCCGACGGCCCCGGCCCTATCGCGGGGCCCCGCCGGCCCCGACCCTATCGCGGGGCCCCGACCCCGTCGCGCGGCCCGCCCGCCCCCCCCCCTCGCGACGGGGTCGGGGCGCGCCATGCCCCAAGTCAAACGCCCAGATCCAGCCGCAGGCGCGGCAGCCGCCGCCCCGCGATGGAGGCCGACGGCGCCCAGCCCGCCGGCGCCGCCCCCATGCGCCGGTAGAACGCCTCGGCCCCCGGATCGGCCTCGATCTCCATCCAGCGGGCGCCGGCCCCGCGCGCCGCCTGCGCCGCCCAGTCCATCAGAGCCCGGCCCAGGCCCGCGCGGCCGATCCAGGGCGGGTCCACGAACAGCCGCTCCAGCGACGCGGCCTCGCCCTCCACCTCGATCTCCGCCACGCCGGCCAGCGCGCCGTCGATCTCCGCCGCCCGCCAGCGCCAGGTCTCGCGCAGCGCGCGCGGCGCCACGGCCAGCTCCGCCCGGCAGGCCGCCATGAACGCCGCGTCGTAGCCCCAATGGCCCTTGGACCGCAGGCATAGCGCGCCCAGCGCCTCCGCCTCGTCCTCCCGGGGCGCGCGCAGCCGCATTCTCGTCCCCTCCCGCTCCGGCCCGTGCATCCTCGTCCTCCCGGCTCCCGTCCGCCCGGCTCCCGCCGTCCCGGCCGCGCCGTGCCGTCCCCGCCATCCTCGCGCCGCCCGCGATTCGCCGCGTCGCCCGAATCGCACGGCCAAGCGATTTCCGCGTGACGGGACTCCGCCGATGCGCTACCGTGACGCGCAAAGCATAAGACGACCGACCCGAGCAGCAGACCCGACCCCGCGATCCGGCTCGAAAAGAAAACCGGACGCCACGAGGCAGTAAAATACAGGCGAAGACCATGTCCCTTCAGCTGATGATCCCGGAGTCGTCCGAACTCCGGCCGCGCATCACCGTCTTCGGCGTCGGCGGCGCCGGCGGAAACGCCGTCAACAACATGATCGACAAGTCGCTGGAGGGGGTGGAGTTCGTCACCGCCAACACCGACGCCCAGGCTCTGCAGCAAAGCCGCGCCCAGCGCCGCATCCAACTGGGGACCGGCGTGACCCAGGGCCTCGGCGCCGGGGCCAAGCCCGAGATCGGCTGCGCCGCCGCCGAGGAAAGCCTCGAAGAGATCGTCGAGGCGCTGGCCGGCGCCCATATGTGCTTCATCACCGCCGGCATGGGCGGAGGCACCGGCACCGGCGCCGAGGCCCTGGGTCACGCCGGTCCCCAGTTGGATGCGGCGCTGGGCGCGGCTTTGCTGCAGAGC
>JBCBYE010000407.1:0-4496 GCA_039816075.1 Pseudomonadota bacterium
GAGGACGCGCCGCCGTCCCCCAAGGTTCACGGCGGCGCGTCGGCGTGCTCCTGCCCCCCAGCCGGCGGGCGGGCCGCCCCCTTGTCCCGAGACCGTCCCGAGGGCGGCGGGCGGATCCGGGAAACGACGCCGCCGTTCCCTTGGCGGCGGGAACGGCGGCTAGGTTGGTCCGCAGCATGTGTTACGCAAGTCGTCTGCGGTCGCCTCCCTCCCGTCCCCAACGCCACGCTGGCGACGCTGCGACCGAAGGGGAGGCTTGGGTCCGGTCGCTGCATCGCAACATAACCACGGGCCGCTTGAATGCGCCGTGATGGCCGCGATGGCGGAAATTCAACTTGAAGGCGCGAGCGCCGCCTGGATGAACGCGTCAGGGTTGTGATCGCGGAGATTGATCGCCCGACAACCCTGCGTCATCCTGAGCCAGGCCGGCCCGCCGCCCAGGGCCGCCTCAAGCCATTTGGGAGGCTCCGATGCCCGCCGACAAGACCTTCACCCTCGGAATAACCATGGCCGGCGCGGTGTCCGCCGGCGCCTACACCGCCGGCGTGCTCGATTTCCTGCTGCGCGCCGTGGCCGATCACAACGCCGCGGTCGGCGAGGACGGCGGGCCGGAGCATAAGGTGGTGCTCAAGGCCATGAGCGGGTCGAGCGCCGGCGGCATCTCCGCCGCGCTGGCCGTCGCGGGGCTGGCCGAGGGCATGGCGCCACGCGAGGCGGTGCTGAAGGTGGGGACCGACCCGTCGGACGAGATGACCTACGCCTACGGCCTGCGCCCTTTGCACGAGATCTGGGTGAAGCGCGTGGACCTGACCCAGGGCGACGCGCTGCTGGGCGTAGGGGACCTGCGCAAGGGGCGTCTGGTGTCGCTGATCAACTCCGAGGTCATCGACCGGCAGGCCAAGATCGTGCTGGACGAGGTGCGCTGGAACGGCGAGCGCTACGACTGGCTGGCCGCGGATCTCGAGGTGTTTCTGACCTGCACGGATCTCGACGGCACGGCCTACGTGGCCAGCTTTTCCGGCGGAGAGGGCGGCGAGGACGACCTGCGCGAGGGTCACGCCATGGCGCAGCATGCGGTGGCGCGGCATTTCCGCGTGCAGGGCATGGGCACGGCGCAGGTCGACAGCCCGTGGCTGAAGGCCTGGCAGGACGACGGCGTCCGCCTGACTCCGCCTGCCGCGGGGGAGGCCATCCCGTTCCATGCCGAACTGCCCGACCGCGGCCCGGCGGAGCCGTGGAGCGAGCTGCGCCTGACCGCCTTCGCCTCCGGCGCGTTTCCGGTGGGGTTGGAGAGCCGCTTCGTCAACCTGACCGCCGATGAGATCGCGCCGCCCCGCGGCGAGCGCGGCCGCGGCGGCGCCATGCCCTATGAGATCGACCCCAAACGGCGGCCGCGCCCGGCCCATCCCGACTACCGCGAGGCGACGCGGCGCATCCAGATGCAGACCGTCGACGGCGGCGTATGCAACAACGAGCCGTTCGAGCTGGTGCGCTACACGCTGCGGCCGGCGGGGCGCGACGGCGGACTGCGTCCCAACCCGCGCGACGCGACCAACGCCGACCGCGCCGTGCTGATGATCGATCCGTTTCCCGAAGGCCCCGCCTATGTGCCCGAGGCGGCGAAGGACCCGGCCGAAAAGGGGCTGCTGGTCTCGCTGGGCAAGCTGGTGCCCACGCTGCTGAACCAGGCGCGGTTCAAGCCGCTGGAGCTGGTTAACGCCGCCAACCGCAACGTGCATTCGCGCTGGCTGATCGCGCCGTCGCGTCGCCGACGCGCCGGCGACATTGAGGATGCGAGCCGCGACAGCCGTCGTCGACTGCGGCTCGGCCAGGACGTGGATGCCGACGGCCGACGCGACGGGGAGCGTGGCGCCCGCGCCCTCGCCTCGGGGCTGCTGGGCGGTTTCGGGGGCTTCCTGCACGAGGATTTCCGCAAGCACGATTTCATCCTCGGCCAGCGCAACTGCCAAAGCTTTCTCCTGAACTACTTCCATGTCGACGCCGCCAACCCCATCGAGGAGGGCGCGCCCAAGCAGGACCCTTCGGGCGCGACGAAGCCGATCATCCAGCTGAGCGAGGCGCTGAGCGATCCGATCGCCCTGCCGCCCTGGCCCATCATGCCGAAGCGGCGGGAAGAGGTGCTGGCCCGCATGATCGACAAGCGGGTGCAGAAGGTGATCGTGCCGCTGGTGTCCAGCGCCTCGGGCGCCATGGGCCTGCTCACGCGCGTCTACTATGGCCTGGGCTTCAGCACGCGGGTGGAGAAGAAGGCGATGGAGGCCATCGAACGCGACCTCGTCGCGTGGGACCTGCGGCCGGAGCGCCGTTGACGCCGCGTCGCGCTGGCCCATGACGGCGGGGGCGCTAAGATCGCCTTTCAAGAAGGCCGGCGTCGCGTCGGCCCGGTTCTGGGAGACGTCGGATGCCCCTTCCCCCGCAGCTCGCCTCGCTGCGCGTTCCCGTCGTGGGGGCGCCGCTGTTCATCATTTCGAACCCCGACCTGGTCATCGCCCAGTGCAAGGGCGGCGTGGTCGGCAGCTTTCCCGCGCTCAACGCGCGGCCGGAACCGCAGCTGCATGAGTGGCTGGAGACGATCACGACCGAGCTTGACCGCTACAATCAGGCCAACCCCGACGCGCCGGCCGCGCCCTATGCGGTGAACCAGATCGTGCACCGGTCCAACGACCGGCTGATGCACGATGTGGAGGCCTGCGTGAAGTTCGAGGTTCCGATCGTCATCACGTCGCTGGGCGCGCGGCCTGAGGTGTTCGAGGCCGTCCACTCCTATGGCGGCATCGTCCTGCACGACGTGATCAACGACAAGTTCGCCCGCAAAGCCATCGAAAAGGGCGCCGACGGGCTGATCGCCGTCGCCTGGGGCGCGGGCGGCCATGCGGGCACGCTCAGCCCCTTCGCGCTGATCCAGGAGATACGGGAGTGGTTCGACGGACCGCTGCTGCTGTCGGGCTCCATCGCCACGGGCGACGCGGTGCTGGCGGCCCAGGCGATGGGAGCGGATCTGGCCTATATCGGTTCCCCCTTCATCGCGACGGCCGAGGCGCGCGCGTCGGAGGCCTACAAGCAGGGCATCGTCGAGGGGCGCGGCGAGGACATCGTGTATTCGAACCTCTTCACCGGCGTGCACGGCAACTACCTGCGCAGCAGCATCGAGAACGCGGGCCTGGACCCCGATGATCTGCCGCAGAGCGATCCGTCGAAGATGAGCTTCGGGTCCGGCGGATCGTCGAAGTCCAAGGCCTGGAAGGACATCTGGGGCTGCGGGCAGGGTATCGCGGCGGTCAAATCGGTGGACTCGGCCGGCGAGGTCGCGGCGCGGCTCGGGCGGGAACATGCGGCGGCGCGGGCTCGGCTGGGCCTGGCGGGCCCCATGGCTGCGGCCGCGGAGTAAGCGGTCGGCCCCGGATCAGGTCCGGGGCGGGACGCCGCCGTCGCCTGTCGTCAGGCCGCGAGGCGCAGGATGTCCATGACATCCTCGGCGGAGCGGAGCGGGCGCGGGTTGGTCTGTCCCCAGATGTCCCGGGCCATGTGTTCCGCGATCGCGGCGAAACGGTCCTCGCCCACGCCCGCCTCCGCCAGGCTGCGCGGTTGGCCGAGGCGGCCGATGAAGGCGTCGGCCAATTCCGCCGCCGGCGTGTCCGGGGCGCCGAAGGCCGCGGAGATCGCCTGCTGACGCGCCGCCACGGCCGGATCCTCGGCGTTCCAGCGCATCACCGCCGGCGTCATCACGCAGGACGTGTGCCCATGCGGCACGCCGCAGAGGCCGCCGAGCACATGGCCGATGGCGTGGCTGGCCCCCATGGGCACGCCGGCCGTGATCGGGCCCATGGATTGCCAGACGCCCATCTGACAGGCGAGCCGCGCGGCAAGATCCGCGCCGTCCGCCTGCACCCGCGCCAGACCCTCGATCAGGAAGCCCAGCGCCAGCCGCGCCTGCCCGTCCGCCACGGGGTTGGAGCGCAGGGCCTGCAGCGTCTCGAACGCATGGTCCAGCGCCCGCACGCCGGTGCTGAGGAACAGCCATTCGGGCGTGCGGCGCGTGAGAGCGGGATCGAGCACGACGGCGGCCGGCGCCAAGAGCCGGTGCAGGTAGCCCTGCTTGGCGCCGGTCGCGGGGTCCGTGGCCCCGGCGAGCGGGTTGAACTCGCCGCCCGACAGCGTCGTCGGCGCGGCGATGACGCGCAGGACCGGCGGGGCCGGCGGCGCTTCGGGCGTGGCGCCGTAGCGGATCGCCTCGAGGTCCTTGGGGTCGTCCATGTCGTTGGAGAGGACCCAGGGCACGATTTTGGCGCAATCGATGACGGAGCCGCCGCCCACGGCGACGATCAGGTCCGCCTGCGCCTCCCGCGCGGCGGCGGCGGCGGCCATGACGTCCGGACGCGGCACATGCGGCGCGACGCCCGCGTGCACGCCGGCGAGCCGGTCGCCCAAGGCCGCCTCGATGCGCGCGATCTCTTCGCCGGTTTCTCGCAGGGTGC
>JBCBYE010000183.1:0-7515 GCA_039816075.1 Pseudomonadota bacterium
CCGGGCGTGAAGGCCGAGGATGGGGTCGCCACCGCCGGGCTCTTCGGCGCCGTCAGCGCCTCCACCCTCGCCGCGGCCATGGCGCTGCTGGACGACGCGGCGATCTTCTATGAGGCGTGGGTTCCCGCGCTCTACCCCTTCATGGACATTCCCGCGCTGATCCTGGCCATCGTGCTGGCCAATCTGGGCATCGCGCGGCGCGAGGGGCGCACGGCCGGTCGCGTCGCCGTCTGGCCCATCGTGAAGGAGAGCCTGCAGGGCTCGGCCCTTTCGGCCCTGCTGCTGGGCCTTGCCCTGGGCCTGCTGAGCCGGCCGGACCGGGTGGTGGAGAGCTTTTACGACCCGCTCTTCCGCGGCCTGCTGTCGATCCTGATGCTGACCATGGGGATGGAGGCGTGGTCGCGCATCGCGGAGCTGCGGCGCGTGGCGCAATGGTACGCGCTCTACGCCGCCGTCGCGCCGCTGGCCCATGGACTGGCGGCCTTCGGACTGGGCTGGCTGGCGCATGTCTGGGTGGGCTTCAGCCCAGGGGGCGTGGTGTTGCTGGCGGTGCTGGCGGCGTCGAGCTCCGACATTTCGGGCCCGCCGACCCTGCGGGCGGGCATCCCCTCGGCCAATCCGTCGTCCTATATCGGGGCTTCGACCGCCGTGGGCACGCCGGTGGCGGTGGCCATCGGCATCCCGCTCTTCATCGCGCTCAAGCAGGCGGTCTTCGGACCCTGAGCGCGGCCGCGTCGCGAGCGGCGCTCAGACGAATTTGTGGGGGCGCAGGATCTCGACGTCTTCGAGATAGGTGATGCCGGAATAGTTCTCGAAATAGGTCTCGGCGACCTTGCCGGCGATGCGCTCGGCGGTTTCGGCGTCGCCGCAGATCACCTCGAACTTGACGTTGGCGAAGGCGTCGGAAACGCCGGGCCGGTCCTTGGGCCGCATGCCCCGGCTGCCCTTGCCGCCGGCGCCGACGGCGGTCCAGCCCGTGGCGCCCTCCGCCTCGATCAGCCGGGCGACGCCTTCCTCGATGACCTTTTCGGTGATGATGACGATCTTCTTGGCCGTGTGGGTCATCGCTGGGGGTCCGGGATTGCCGCGGGCCGCGCGATGAAACCCGCGGCGTCCCGCCCCGTCAACCGCGCCCCATCGCGCGCCGCCCCGTCGAACGCACCCCGTCGACCGTGCGCCGCGGCGAGGTCGCCCGTCGCGCGCCGCCCCGCGCCGTCTCGCCCCGGACTTGATCCGGGGCCTCCTCCGCTCGGGCCTGGCGCGACGGCCGCCCGCCCGCGCCGCCGGGCGTCCCGGCGCCGATTGAACCGCAGCGCCGCGCTAACTACACTCGCATCACGCGAATTCCACCGATCCCCGAAGGGACCGCCATGCTCGCCGGAAAACGCATCCTGCTGATCGTCGGCGCCGGCATCGCCGCCTACAAGTCGCTCGACCTGATCCGCCGCCTGCGCGAGCGGGGGGCGGCCGTGACCCCCGTGCTCACCCGCGCGGCCGAGCACTTCGTCACCCCGCTCAGCGTCTCGGCCCTGGCGGGGGAGGAGGCGCATCGCGACCTGTGGGACCTGACCAAGGAGGCGGAGATGGGGCACATCCAGCTGTCCCGCCGCGCCGATCTGGTGGTGGTCGCGCCGGCCACGGCGGACCTGATGGCCAAGATGGTCGGCGGCCACGCGGACGACCTCGCCTCCACCCTCCTGATGGCCACGGACAAGCGCGTGCTGATCGCGCCGGCCATGAACGTGCGCATGTGGGAGCATCCGGCGACCCGGCGCAACGCGGCGACGCTGGCCGCCGACGGCGTGCTGCAGGTCGGCCCGAACGACGGCGACATGGCCTGCGGCGAGTTCGGCCCGGGCCGCATGGCCGAACCGCTGGAGATCGTCGCGGCCATCGAAGCGGCGCTGGGCGCCGGGCCGCTGGCCGGCCGGCGCATCGTGATGACCTCCGGCCCCACGCACGAGCCCATCGACCCGGTGCGCTACATCGCCAACCGCTCCTCCGGCGCGCAGGGCACGGCGCTGGCCGAGGCGCTGCGCGATCTGGGCGCCGCGGTGACCTTCGTGACGGGACCGGCGGAGGCGCCGCGCCCCGGCGGCGTGGAGGTGATCGAGGTCGAAAGCGCGCGGGACATGCTGGCGGCGGTCGAGGGCGCGCTCAGCCCGACGCCCGACGCCGCCGTCTTCGCCGCCGCGGTGGCGGACTGGCGCGTCGCCCGCGCCTCGGACCGCAAGCTCAAGAAGACCCGCGACGGGGCGCCGGCGCTGGACTTCGCCGAGAACCCCGACATCCTCAGGACCGTCGCGCAGCGGGCGCAGGGGCGACCGCCCCTGGTGGTCGGCTTCGCGGCGGAGACCGACGACGTGGTCGCCCATGCGGCCGCCAAGCGCCTGCGCAAGGGCTGCGACTGGATCGTGGCCAACGACGTCTCCCCCGCCACGGGCATCATGGGCGGGACGGAGAACGCCGTGGTGCTGATCACCGAGGGCGAGCCGGAGCCCTGGCCCCGCCTCAGCAAGGTCGAAACCGCGCGCCGCCTGGCCCGGCGCATCGCGGCGCATCTGACCGCGTCGCGCGCCGACGGCGACGCCGCATGACGGCCGGCCTCGCCCTCGCGCCGCGCCCGTGGCGCCCGACCCGCGCGGAGCGCGCCTCTCCGGGGCATCGAGCCCCATCGAGCCGCCGCCGCCCCCGAAAGCGGGGGGCGGCCCAGGCCTCCCAGGTCGGGGCCGGGCGATGACGGAGCTTCGCGTGCGCCTCCGCCGGCTCCCCCGCCATGACGCGGCGCTGCCCCTGCCGGCCTACGAGACGGCGGGCGCCGCCGGCGCCGACTTGCGCGCCTGCCTGCCGGACGGCGCCGTGACGCTGGCCCCCGGCGCGCGCGCGCTGATCCCCACGGGCCTGGCGCTGGAGATCCCCGAGGGGTGGGAGGGACAGGTGCGCCCCCGCTCCGGCCTCGCGCTGCGCCGGGGCGTCACCGTGGCCAACGCGCCCGGCACCATCGACAGCGACTATCGCGGGGAACTGGGCGTGATCCTGGTCAATCTCGGCGACGCGACGGCGTCGATCGCCCATGGCGACCGCATCGAGCTGGTGCTCGCCCCCGTGGCGCGCGCGGTCTGGGACGTCGCCGAAACGCTGAGCGAGACCGACCGCGGGGCCGGCGGCTTCGGCTCCACCGGCCTGGGCGCGTCGAAATCATGATAAAGCTCAACCGCAAGACCCTGCTGGCGGTGGAGGCGGTGGCCGACATCGCCTTCAACGCCCGCCCCGACCCGGTGCAGGCCCGCGACCTGGCCGACCGCCAGGGCATCCCGCAGCGCTATCTGGAACAGGCCATGCAGTCCCTGGTGCGCGCCGGCGTCCTCAAGGGCGTGCGCGGCCCGCGCGGCGGCTACACCCTGGCCAAGGAGCGGCGGCGCATCACCGTCGGCGACGTGGTGCGCGTGGTCTCCGCGCTGGAGGCGGACGAGGGCGAGGACGCCCTCGCCTCCCCCATCGGCGCCGCCATGGTCGCCCCCATGTGGGAAGAGCAGCAGCAATCGTTGCTCGCGCGGCTGGATCGGATCACCATGGAGGCGCTGTGCCGCGACGCCCGCGCCCGAGGCGCCGCGCGCGCCGACGAACCGACGCCCGACTTCACCATCTGAAGGCCGCCCGTCAGAGGCCGCCGCCCTGGGAGGACCCGCCATGAACGCCCCCGCAAAGCCTGCCGCCGCCACGCCGGGCGCCGCGCCCTGGACCCCGCCGCGCGGCCGCATCTACGACGACGTCACCCAGACCATCGGCGCCACGCCGCTGGTGCGCCTGGGCCGCATCGCCGAGGCCGAGGGCCTGAAGGCGGAGCTGCTGGCCAAGCTGGAATTCTTCAACCCCATCGCCTCGGTCAAGGACCGCATCGGCGTGAACATGATCGAGGCGCTGGAGCGCGCGGGGACCATCGCCCCCGGCGCCACGCTGATCGAGCCGACCTCGGGCAACACCGGCATCGCGCTGGCCTTCGCCGCGGCCGCCAAGGGCTACGAGCTGATTCTGTGCATGCCCGAAAGCATGTCGGTGGAGCGGCGCAAGATGCTCGCCCTGCTGGGCGCGCGGCTGGAGCTGACCGAGGCGCCCAAGGGCATGAAGGGCGCCATCGCCCGCGCCGAAGAGCTGGCGGCCGAGATCCCCGGCGCGATCATCCCCCAGCAGTTCGAGAACCCCGCCAACCCCGCCATCCACGACGTCACGACGGCCGAGGAGATCTGGGTCGATGCGGACGGCGAGGTGGACGTCTTCATCTCCGGCGTCGGCACCGGCGGCACGATCACCGGCGTCGCCCGCACGCTCAAGCCCCGCAATCCCGACCTGAAGGTGGTGGCGGTGGAGCCGGAGGACAGCCCGGTCCTGTCGGGCGGAGAGCCCGGCCCGCACAAGATCCAGGGCATCGGCGCCGGGTTCGTGCCCGGCATCCTCGACAAGGGCCTGATCGACGAGGTGCTGACCATCGGCAACGAGACCGCCTTCGACTGGGCGCGCAAGCTGGCGGCGATGGAGGGCATTCCGGGCGGCATCAGCTCCGGCGCCGCGGTCGCCGCGGCGGTGGAGCTGGCCGAGCGGCCGGAGATGGCGGGCAAGCGCATCGTGCTGATCCTGCCCAGCTTCGCCGAACGCTACCTGTCGACCGCGCTCTTCGACGGGCTCTGACCGGGCGGTGGCGCTCTCCGACGAGGAGCTGGAGCGCTACGCCCGCCACATCGTGCTGCGCGAGATCGGCGGGCCGGGGCAGCGGGCGCTGCGCGAGGCGAACGTGCTGGTGGTCGGCGCCGGGGGCCTGGGCTCTCCGGCGCTGATGTATCTGGCGGCGGCGGGCGTGGGCCGGCTGGCCGTCGTGGACGACGACCATGTCTCGCTCTCGAACCTGCAGCGCCAGGTGCTGCACGACACGGGCGACGTGGGCCGGGCCAAGACCGACAGCGCCGCCGAGGCGCTGGCGCGGATCAATCCGGGCGCGACGGTGGAGACGCACGCCCTGCGCCTGACCGCCGACACCGTCGACGCGCTGGTCGAAGGGCGCACGGCCGTCCTGGACGGCTCCGACGGGTTCGAGACGCGGGAGATCGTCAACGCCGCCTGCGCCCGGGCGCGCGTGCCCCTGATCTCCGCCAGCCTCGGCACGTGGGAGGGGCAGCTGACCACCTTCAAGCCGTGGGAGGGCGGCCCCTGCCGCGCCTGCGTCTTCCCGCAGCGTCCGGCGCCGGGCCTGGCGCCCTCCTGCGCCGAGGCCGGCGTGATGGGCGCGCTGGCCGGGGTGATGGGGTCGCTGCAGGCCTCCGAAACGATCAAGGAGATCGCGGGCGCGGGCGAGAGCCTGGCCGGCCGTCTGCTGCTGTGGGACGCGCTGTCGGCGGAAACCCGGACGATCCGCGTCAAGGCGCGCGACGACTGTCCTGTCTGCGCGCCCCTGCGCGGGGCGTGGACGGCCTGGCGCACGGGCTGACCGGACCCGCCGAAGGCCCCCAAGAGGTGGGGCCGGACCGCCGCGAACGCCGGCCCGGCCCCGTGTTCGGCCGTCGCGGGCCGAACAGGCCCGCCGCCCCGCCGGCTCAGATCTTGCGTGCGAGCACACCCACAAGCGCCGAAGCGAGGACAAGGGTCAAAAGCGACGCGTGCATCTGACCATCAAGCAACCAGACATCGGAGAATCCGCCGAGGTCGCCGAACAGACCCGGAGCGGACACGGTCTTTGCAGACATGCCGTACTCCATCCTGGTCGCAATGCCCGGACGTTAACCGTCTTTGCCCGTAGATGAAAGACTTATGAACGTGGCGGGAACGCCGCGTTCACGCCGCGCTGGGCCCGCGCCCCTGCCGCGCCCGGCGCAGCGCCGCCAGATCGTCGCGCGGCCCGGACTCCGCCCCTTCGGCCGAGGCGAAGGCGGTGCCCATCCGCTTGCGCTTGCGCTGCGCCTTGACCCGCGCCCGCACGATGGCGGCCAGCGCGATCGGCACGGCGAAGCCGATGGCGACGTAAAGCAGCTGGTCGGAGGCGAGGATCTGGTCGAGGCGTTCGGTCAGCTGGTCCCAGCGGTTGGGCTCCACGCCCGGCGCGAAATCATGATCCACGGCCAGGGTGGACAGCTGAGAGACGGGCTCGGACACGCGGACCTCCGCAAGACGCAACGGACTTCGATCAACCTTTCTGCGAATCGCCTGAAGCCGTCAAGCTTCCTCCGCTCAGAAAGATGAACGATCCCCGCGACGCCGCGCGGCTGCGGCCTCACAGCATCGACGGCACCACCAGATCCGGCGGCCGGTGACCGTCGGCGAAGGTCTTGATGTTGATGATGACCTTCTCGCCCATCTCCATGCGCCCCTCGATCGTGGCCGAGCCCATATGCGGCAGCAGCAGCACGTTGGGCAGGCCTTTGAGGGCGGGATTGGGCTCCGGCTCATGCTCGAAAACGTCCAGGCCGGCGCCCGCCAGCTCGCCCGAGCGAAGCATGCGCGTCAGCGCGTTCTCGTCGATCACCTCGCCGCGGCTGGTGTTCACCACGTAGGCCTGCGGCTTCATCAGCTTCAGGCGCCGCGCGCTCAGCAGGTGGTAGGTGGCGGGCGTGTGCGGGCAGTTCACGCTGACGATGTCCATGCGGGCGAGCATCTGGTCGAGGCTCTCCCAATAGGTGGCGTCCAGCTTGCGCTCCGTCTCGCCATGCAGGCGGCGGCGGTTGTGGTAGTGGATCTGCATGCCGAAGGCCTGCGCGCGCCGCGCCACGGCCTGGCCGATGCGGCCCATGCCCAGAATGCCGAGGCGTTTGCCGGTGATGCGGCGGCCGGCCATGAAGCTGGGGCTCCACCCCTGCCAGTCGCCGGAGGTCATGACCTCCGACCCTTCCTTGAGGCGCCGGGGCACGGCCAGGATCAGGGCCATGGTCATGTCGGCCGTGTCCTCGGTCAGCACGCCCGGCGTGTTGCTCACGAGGATGCCGCGCCGGCGCGCCGTCTCCACGTCGATATGATCGACGCCGGCGCCGTAATTGGCGATCAGCTTCAGGTCCGGACCCGCCTGGGCCAGCAGGCCCGCGTCGATCTTGTCGCCCAGGGTGGGGGCCAGAACGTCCGCGCGCTTCATCGCCTCGCCCAGGGCCTCGCGGCTCAGGGGCGCGTCGGCCTCGTTGAGCTCCACCTCGAACAGTTCGCGCATCCGCGTCTCCACCGGCTCGGGCAGGCGGCGGGTGACCACGACGCGCGGACGGCCTGGGGCGGCGGGGCGGTCGGACGGCATGGGCGCTCCCTTCAACTTTCGCGCGTTCGGCGCTAGGGTTGGACCAAGGCGCGCGAGCGGTCAACGGCCCCCCGGCCAACGAGGGGGCCCGCCCGGGACGCGCCGAACGAGGCGGAGCAGGCTTCGACGACCGATGAGACGCATGATGCGCAGCGCCCGAACCGGCGCCCCCCGGCGCACGGCCGCCCTCGCCGCGGCAGCCGCGCTGCTGTGCTCGGCCTGGGCCGCGCCCACGGCGGCGCAGACCCCGG